>CAYSZJ010000212.1:0-5560 GCA_964435435.1 uncultured archaeon | reverse complement strand
CATTCCTATCAATTAGTTCATAATCATTCTCGATAGCTATTTCAATCAATTTTTTTTCTATCAAATCTTTTAAATCAATTTTCTTCTTGATATTTTTTTTTCCGCTTTACTTAGCCATTCTTTAAATTCTTTTTGCATTATTTCTAACTTTTTCATAGGTAAAATTGTTATATTTATTATTATTTTATATAAGTTGTTATTTTTTTAAAAAAAAGAAAATAAGGAAGAAAATAAAAAATAATCGAATCTTATGTTGCAATATATCTTATCGATTAATGTTATCAAGGTTTGTAGGTCGAAATGGTGAAACCTCGAAATTACATTTCCACTTTACATTTCTAATTACTGGATGATCTGAATAGGTAACCGCAGTCACACCCGTAGTTAATATGTTTCCAAACCAGGTACGAATTATTCTGCGATGCCCATCACGATTACCTTCGTTATTATATATAAAAGATTCTTTTACTCTTGGAATTGGATATCTATCAATATAAGTTAATCTAACATCACCCCTATATTTATTCCTATATTTTTTTTCAGAAAGGACAAGCACAGCGGTAGCAGGATAGGTCAAAGGTTCTACATCAATACAGGGTTGTAAATGTCCTAAGTGCCCTTCAAATATATCTTGAATTTCAAACCTGTCTTCTTCGAATAAATTGAATTCGCGCTCTATAAGGAAAGGACAATATGTTAACTCTTCGAGAGGAGGTTTTTGATAAAACACCCATAGAGAAAGGTGAAGTAAATTTGGTTGGACTTTATTAGTCATAAGTTCATATTGAGCTGTTTGAATAACAAGAAGATAAATGAATTTTGTATCATATTTTATAACAACGCCAATCTGATCATTTCTCTCATCCCATTTAGGTGAATCAAAATTGTGAAATTCCTCGATTTCTCCGTCTGAGTTGATTTGAGCTATAAATGCACTCTTCCTTACTTCATTTTTACAATATCCTGTTAAATAAATGCCTCCCAACCCATTAGAAACACAATTTGATGGATGAATATCATACCCGGGGCTCCAAGTTTTATCTAATTCTAAAATTCCTGTATTACTATATTTTAGAAAAAACATTTGATGTTTTACTCTTCCCATCATTTTATTTTTTTCTTTTTTATTCTTATTTATCTTAATATTATGTAGTACTTTCTCCCCAATTGCCCAAAAACCATTCGAGTTTGCTACTCCAGATAAGTATAAACTTTCAGATCCTCTATTTTTGGGGTAATAATCCCAATATGCTCCAACTTCGTTCCCATTTCGATCATATTTTTGGAATCGCAAAAACTTATTATCACTTCTTTGAGCAATTAAAATTGCTTCTTGATTTTCTAATGGAATGATTTTTGCCCAAGAATATTCAGCTCCCCCAGACATTGTTTTTCTCCATACTAATTCACCATTAGAATCAAAACGTAGAATCCGTACATTTCTATCAAAAGAATGATATTGAGCAGGAAACTCTAAAGGAGATTTTTTATTATCTTGATTGATATTATAAACTTCTTGCATATCCATTCCTCCTGAAGTAATTGCGGCAAAAAAACCATCTTCATTTGGATCTTTTGGGTTCCATACAGGTTCCCCTCCACAAACCTCATCTCGAGCACCTATGGGATCATCGTAAGAACTTTCACTTAGTATTCCAAATAATTGGGATTCGACAGGAGATACAGTTTTAACTAAATCCTTTGCATTTGTAAGGATTTCAGCTTCTTTTTCTGGACTACTTATATATTTAGGATTATTAGCAATATATATTTCACCTTTACCTGTTATTGCTTTAATAGGTGTCTGTTTCTCACCTTTCATATTGTCTTTAACATATTTAGCAAGTTCATAAACTGATATTTTACCATCCGCTGGTGAATTATCTGCTTCACCTGATTCAATCCCTTCTATTATTTTACTGGTGAAGACTGAATAATTTTTATTAGGATCTTCACGTGATGGCTGGTAAGCTTTTGATGAAGCTATGATTCCTCGTCCATTATCCCCTCGTAATTGTTGAACAGCTTGTTGAGCCTCTTTTCCTCTTCCTACTAATTTAGTAAATTCACCACTATGACAACAATCAAGAATGGGTATCCATACTATAAAACGGATACTAGAATTAACTAAAGAGGTAGACCTATTGTTTGAAAATATCTGGATCCTCGTCAATCGGTTTCCGGAAAGTGTAAAAGAAATCTTGGAAAAGGAAGTCGCTTCTATAAATGAGCAAAATGTAAAATTCCTAGGGTTATTACCGAATGATGAAGAAATCAGTAGAATGAATTTAGTTGGTGAAAATTTATTACAATTGCCTAATCACAGTGAGATATATCAAACAGCAAAGGAGCTATTTTCTACTATTATTTAGAATTAGTAAAAAAAAATTAGAGGAAAGAAGATAAATTTAAATTTTCTTGTCTGAATGTTCTCCAGTCGTATTTTTGTTTGTTTTTCACGTCCTTTCCCGTTAATCTCCTGTATATTTGATCAAATTGAAGAAATAAGAAAATAATAAATATAAAATTGGTTAACATCACTAGAACTCTTTTTTTATTATTTTTAAATTTATAAACTTTTGATATTATTTTAATCCTGTTAATAGTTTTTTTTCTTTTTCAGCGCAGTAAATATCAAAAAACCAATCTACAATATATTGAAAGAAAAATCGCTCTCGCAATACGTCATAATGAGATTTTCCCCTTAAACTTGTTAATTTAGCAATATCTTCTGATTTTATTTTATCCTTAGCAACTAAATCCATACGAGTTATAAATTGATCTTTAAGCTTGATTTTTCTAAAAATAATAGAAATTGATTTAGAAATCTTTTTTATTATCTCTTTTAATTCCGATTTGTAATCCTGTTGAAAGTCATCAATATCGTTAATGAAATTTATTATTTCTTTTAAAATTGAATCTCTATCGAAATAATTAATTAGTTCATTTGGATTAAGAATCCCTGATAAATAATCAATAATTTTTTCTCTAATGTCTATTTTAATATTAAAATTTATTAACTCTTTTTCTAATTTACTTAAAAATTGTCTTTTAAGAAATTGTTTGAATTTTATTATAATCGCTTCACTTTCTTTCTGATCTGAGCAAATTTCAATGATCTCTCCTTTTGGAGTGGAATAAGTGAATCCTAAACCCTGTGGCCCTAAACCTCCAAGTAGAACCATAGATAAACTATAAAAATTATAATTATCTCTTGCCAAGATACTATCCAAGTTTTTCAATATGTTTTCTGGTGAAACAAAATGCTTTTTAATTTCACGGTATTCACGATTTTCCTCAACACCATAATAAAATGTTCTATAAATTACATTAAATTCCATAAATCTCTTATTTTTATCATTTAAATCTATTTTTTCTTTTATTTCTTCATTTTTGAAAAAATTATAATTCTTTTTAAAAATATCAATAAATCTCCTTATGGAACTTAAATATCTTACACTTAAACCATATATAGTATACTGGTTGAAAAAATCATTCTTAATATAGTGCATTAGACCATCTCTATCTTGGAAATAAGAATTCGATCTTTTCATGAAATGTTCGTAAATATCTCGTGGAAATACTAAATACACATAAGAAATAAATGAATCTGACACTTTACCATACAAATCATTTAAGTTAGCTAAAAATAACTTATCTTTTTTGATTTTTATTATTGAATTTTTTTCTTCTTCAGTTAATTCTTTTTCCAATAAACCATATTCATTACAAAATCTTAAAATATCAATTTGATCTCCCAATGCTGAAGTTCGATACTCAGTAGAAATCCTTTCAGTACGATTCAAAAGTAGTTTAGAAATAAATTCAAATCGTTTAGTTATTTTTTTTACATCAATAAAAATGTCAAAATCAATAGAAGCATTAAATAACTTCTTGAAGTTTTTAAATTGTCCATACTTAAGGCATTTAGCTAATTCCTCATAATAAGCTATTTCAAATAATTGCTTATCTTTGATATTTGAAGTTTTTAATTTGAATTCCTCAAAAAATTGATTTGAATGCATCATAAAAATAATAAGATAAAAGATTTAATAAAAATACATTCATTGCTAATGTTGTTGCTTTGATTATAACAAATTAATCTAATAGCTCAGCAATTTTTTTAGAAACGCTTTGTATATTTAGGAAAACCATCCCAAGTGAAGCGTCACTTCGAGCTAGAGTGCATAAAATTGCATTCTCTCCTGCTTTTGACAAAATAATTATCCCATCAACGCCTTCTATAAGAATTCGTTTTAAATCTCCACGAGCAAGCTCTTCTACAGCACGTTCCGATACACTTAGTATCGCTGCACTCATAGCACTGACAATTCCATCATTTACATCTCTAGCCAATGCCGAACATATCGGAAGGCCTTGCACACTCACTATCGCACTTCCTTGGATATCAGGATTAACTGCTTCCATTTGGCGTAACAAATCAGTAAGTTCAGCAATGTTTTCACTCAACGATTAATCAACTTGAATAAATAGTGCTTAATAATCTAATAAGATAATTATATTATAAAATTATTTTTTTTGATCTTATTTTAATGTTAACTTTATTATAAAAGTTAATTCATATTTAAAAAATATTTTTATCAAACACCACATTAGTAATTTTAATGACTGAAAATCAAAAATTGAAAAGCGATATGCAAGAAGAAAAAAGTAAGGAGGAGTTAGAAAAAGAAGAAGAGGAAAAAATTAAAGTAGACTCCCTAAGAAAAGCTGGGAAAATTGCTCAGCAAGTTAAAGAGTTTATTAAGCCAAAAATAAAAGTAGGAGCAAAAATAATAGACTTAATTACAAATGCTGAAGCAAAAATTGAAGAATTAGGGGGTTTTTCTGCTTTTCCTGTAAATGTAAGTATAAATAATATTGCTGCGCATTACACTTCTCCTATAAAAGATGATGGTTTGACTATTCACGATAACGATATTGTTAAAATCGATTTAGGAGTTCATATTGGAGGTTATATTGTTGATACTGCTTATACAGTTAATTTCAATGAAGATAAATCGCTTGAAAATATAATTCAAGCTACCGAAGTCGCTCTTGATGCTGCGAAACTAATGGTCAAACCAAAATTAAATACAAGAGAAATTGGTAAAAAAATTGAAAGTATTGTAAGGGGATTTAAGTATAATCCAATAAAAGAACTTGGTGGTCATCAAATTGAGAGATGGACAGTTCACGGAAAAAAAGCATTACCAGAATTAGGTTCTCAAGGTGGTGATATTATGGAGGAAGGAGAAATATTTTCAATAGAGATATTTGCAAGTACAGGTGAAGGATCAGTTCATAATACTCCATATTCATATATATACGAATTAAATCCCTATTCTGGAAGAGTTCCTTTACGTAGGAAGGTTTCTAAACAACTTTTGGGTTTTATCAATAAGAATTATAAGACTTTACCTTTTGCCGAAAGATGGTTAGCGAAAGAATTTAGATTAGGTATAGCATTTGGACTTCAAGAACTTGTACAACAAGGAAAATTACAAGCCCATTATGTTCTGGCAGAAAAAAAAGGTGAGTATGTTGCTCAATCAGAAGA
>CAYSZJ010000211.1:0-5562 GCA_964435435.1 uncultured archaeon | reverse complement strand
TTCGTTATAATGATTTTCTAGAATTATTTTCAATTATAACTAAAATAATTTAACTATCGGTTTTCTTAATAGAATTAGATATAATGATTTAGTGATTTAGATAGATTCCTAGAACACTGATTATGGCTAATTTGATTTTTGATACTAGGATTTTTGTGTGGCATTTGACCAATTTTTTCAATTAAATAAATTATTTGTTCTTCATTTTTTATCATTTTATCAACTTATAACAATTGGATTAATCCAAATAATAAATATCATTTCAAATATTTAAGCATTAAGAAGGTGCACGGAATCGTCATCGTTGTTTTAATAGAGATATTTGATCTTTTTTTGGGAGAATTTGATTTAGAATTAGTGTCTTGAATAAATGAGAGAGGAGAGTAAGAATTGGGAGAAAAAAATCTTAATGTAGCAACCTTTTATTCGGGACTGATTGCGACATTGTTAGGAGTAATCATCTATCTTCTGCTTTCTGAAGATCCTACCTCAGCAGATAAAGCTGGGACCGGCGTTGCTGCGTTCTTTTTAGCGATATTTGGCGTTATTTTTATTGTCGGAGTGATTAGAATCTTGGTTCCTTCTTTTGGAAAGAAAAAGCTTATTGTAGAAAAATTAAGGACATGGGGGCTTTTGAGTTCTGTGAGAGATTATAATTATTTCAAGGAAATTCAAGCAATACCGTTTTACCAAAAATTAGAACAATATGGAGAGGAATTTATAGAAGATTATATTAAAATTATGCATCTAAAGACGTTAAAAAATATCAGAAAATACATTGAAAGCATATCTGAGTCACACCGAAGAATTCGTATTGCAGCCACCTATTTTGATATAAAAAATGATCAAGACACAAAATTTAAATCACCCCCTTCATAATCATTATAGTATTAGTCAAAAAAAAAATAGGTTTTGAATTATTATAACCCGAGCCTTTCCAGCTCAGCTTTATTTTTTAATACCACATCCTGAGTTAGAGGGAAAAATTTCCAAATAACCAGAGTTCCAACGAGTAAAACTAACGCTGGAATGACCCCCTGAAGAAGGCGGATACCTATAAGAACTAAGTCCATATCAGAAACCACGGCAGCCATTGCGTCATAAGTATCATATCCGGCAACGAATCCTGTAAGATCATGAACGACTGCAAAAATTAATTCATCAATTGTTGAAACAAGAATCCCAAGAAATGCAGAAATTCCGAAGAGAACTCCTTTTTGGTTTTTCCCCGTCCGTACAACAAAATCGTCAACCACACTCGGAAAGAGTATAGCGGTTAAGAATGCGTTTAAGCCTCCATAGGCGAATCCGAGAATGAATGCCATGATTAGTAAATCAAAAAGTTCCTGAAAGAATGTCAAGGGAATTAACACAGCACATGGTGCGAGACCCGCAACCACGAACGCTTTCTTATTGCTGTTTATTTTCTTGATATACTTGATCCAGAAAGGAATAGATATCAAGGTACCCGCGAGATATGTACCTAAAATAATAATATACATACCAGAACTAACCTGTAAAACAAAAGTTGTTGTATATAGCATATTTGCTACCATAATGGATAATGATATGATATAGCACGTTGTAAATATAAAAAATACAACGAAACTTTTCGCTTTTAAAGCTTCTTTTATTGCTTTAAAAAAATTCATTCGCTTATAATCAGTTTTGGTTGAAAAATACCTATCAATCATTATTTTATCCTCACGGGCGCTAGGAAGATACAAAATAGCAAAAAGAAGAGATATTATAGCGACTACCCCCCCCATTATGCCAAAACTGGTTTTTTTATCACCAGGAATAAAATCAATAAAAAGACCAGGTAATAAAAGCCCGAGGATATTTGCTATCATATCGATAGGTGTATAATATTTTGCGAATGTCCGACGTTCTTCCTCCGTTCGAAACTTATCTACCCGAAGTGCCCCGTTATTAACTCTCACAAGCGTGCTAAAGGTGTTAAGTAAAAGCAATGATAATATTAGCCACCCAAAAATACGCCAAGGATTTGTAGAAACATCGATATCTGGGACAGAAAAGAGCAGGTAGATAGAAAGGGTCCAAGGGATAATGCTTATGATGATCCATGGAAAACGTCTTCCCCATTTTCTCGTGAATCTTGTGTTCCGATCAACTAAAAACCCAAGAATAGGTTTGCTAATTGCGTTATATATCGTGAGGCAGGTCACGGCAAGAAAGATTAACCATACATTTAATCCGATAACAATTTCATAATAGAAAAGTAAAAATCCCGCCTGAACAGCACCTATTATTGAATCGGGAAGTTGAAAAAAAGCATTGGAAAGAAAGGTCCATTTTGAATGCCTTGTTTTAGGAGATTGAACATCTTTCATAGTTTCATTCATTATTGATTAACACGATATTGTTTTTTATTATTCTGAAATCAAAATTTAGTCATGTAAATTATATTAAAAAATAATTATTTCTTATTGTAAGTTGATGTAAGCTAAATCAACTTACATCAATGTGAGCCTCGAGTTTATTAATTAATTCATTAACTCCACTTGATTCATTAATTATAATAGAGATTGCTTCGTTAGGGCAGACATTTTCGCATCTTCCACAGCCTAAACATCGTTCCTGGTTTACATTTGCTATCTCATCTATCATTTCCATTGCATTAAAGACACATGCTTCTAGACACTCTCCACATCCAACACAAATGTCATTATCAACCATCACATTAAGACCCTCTATTCTGCGAAAAATATTAAGACTACTTGAGGCATGTTTCAGAATTTTTACATCAATACAACAACAAGGACAACAGAAACACATTGACAAGAAATGTCCAGTATCATCAACGCCAAATCCCACAGCCTCCTGCATGGCTCTTCCGAGTAATGGAATCAAACCATTGTCAACGGCAAGCTTCACCCGTTCTAAGGCTTCCTCCTTTGTCGCAATATGGCCTTTATCTTCCGTAACCAGCAATTTTAGTGTATCGTCACCCATGTACATACACCCCAAGCTCTTATCGTGATCTTGACAATCATTGAAAGCTCTACAGGGACATTCATGCATCATTACAATATTGCTCGCTTTATCAATAAAGTGCTTGAAGACCTTAACCGGCAGAATTTGATTTTCAAATGTTCCAAGGGATTGATTGATTGGTACGAAAAATCCAACGTCGTCCTCTGTTGTTCGTGTTGCAACAAGATTTCGAAAGATTGGTAATTTTGATAGTATATAAGGATGATAATCCTTCTTTCTGTTGAATCGAGCTGTTATAAAAGGTTTGTTTATTCTAACTCTTTTTTTACCTTTTCCTGTATCAATAATTTTCCAACCTTCCGTGTAATTTATTTTAAATCCCCCTTTATAACCCGGACCGTAGTCAAACTCAAAGTGTTCACCCTTTAATAATCGAACCGCTAAATTCTTATCTCTAATTACCAATGTAACGTCAGGCTCCTCTAACTTTTCTCCGAACTTGTAAGAGATTGTATCTTTATCAAAGATTTGATATCCGAAAATTCCACAAATCTTCCATTGAACTTTCAGTTTTCCAACATCTTTCATGTCTTTCTGATAAATTTTGTCTTCTGGAGCTCTTTCCTCGTCATCCTTCATCATTTTCTTGAATAATGATTCGATTTCTCCTTTATTTTCTACCATGATATCACCTTGAATATTCGTAAATAGAATTTTTTTTATATACTTTTAAAATTTATTTATTTTTTTAATATATACAATTCTTATTATCTATTTTTCTTTATGAAAAAGAATTAAGTGATTATAAATGGGGGAGTATATTGAATACAAACGGAAAAAGTATATTTATATCTTTTTCTTTTTTCAAAGTATCAAACTGTGACAATTCTTCTTTAAGTTTAGAATAATCTTGTTGATTTCTCTTAGATCCTTCTAAGTTATCTTCAATTTCTTTTTTATCT
Source organism: uncultured archaeon (assembly GCA_964435435.1). GTDB lineage: Archaea > Asgardarchaeota > Lokiarchaeia > Sigyniarchaeales > SOKP01 > Loki-b32. The sequence continues at coordinate 1,642 of CAYSZJ010000211.1, read as the reverse complement.
TCTTTTAATTTTTCAATTAGCTCCCGTGTTTCCACATATTTCATAAAAGGGTCTTTAAATTCTTCTAACAATTTCTTAATATAGTATTTATTTAATTAAGAACGGATGGTATCGAATCACTCTCAGGTTTTTATGGTCAGGACTTATAACAGGTGTAATTTATCGGCTGGGCATGTATAGGAACGGTTCAGAATTGGAAGCTTTACTAAGGTATAATCATGATATTGATGACCAATATTATCAAGTTAGTATAGTTGCTTATATTTCAAGTGATGGTGATGACGAACTTTCCTTTGGTTGCAGATCAGATAATCCCCCTTTATATCCTTTTGATAGCAATTCCTTTTTCAACCATATAGGCACATTGAGATTCTGCGATGCCGAAGACTCTATATATGGAACTTCCAATGCTCCAAGAGGTTGCTTGGATTCTTTAATGATATTTTTATCTTTTCATATTTTTTAAGAATAATAATAATTCGATTGATGATAAAAAGCTCATTTTTCTTTACCCTTAAAATAAGTACGATGAAAATAATAATCCCTATGATAATTAGTATAAATATATTAACAAAAAATAGTATTACAACTATTATTTCGGCTATAATCCCAATTAATATCTCTACTAACAGAGTATTTGTTTTACCATCTCTTTCAGACATAATTTTCCCTCATAAATTCTTATCTCAACTAGTCGACTATTACAGAGCTAATTTCTAAAGATAAAAGTAAATTCTTCAAATTTAAATAAAAAGTAGCTTTATTTTAATGAATTTATTAATAGATTATTTTATTAAGTATAAAATCTGATAATCTAATACATCATGGGATACAAGATCTTGTATCGATGTAGAGAAGAGCCATAATTAAATTTAATACAACCTATAAATAGAATTCTCTCTGTGAATTTCCTTGATTCTCTTCTCTTCATTCTATAAAATTGCTATAAGTTTTTAAATAACTTAAATAGTTATAATTATCATATAAGACACTTTTCTTAAAATCTTCAAGTTCTTTTAAATCGAAATCTTTTTTACCCGTTTGTAATCGTCTTTTATAGGCCCAAAGTCCCCTTTTATGTCTCACACCTATTACTTTCTTAGTCTGCGCAATTATTATTACAAAACAGTCTTTTAATTCATCATTTTCATTTTTGATAAATAAAGCTAAGGAATTGGAATCAAAAATTAATAATTTAGGTCTCTTTGTAAAACCAGAATCTTCAAAAATATTTTGGTCCACAGCATATGGGTGGCCATCCATATTTGAGTTATACATAAAAAGATTTAACGCTTTAAAAGAAAATTTATTGATGACGGGGTTTTTGAATGAAAATACACTAAGGGTTATTCCACAAGCTAAAATTTTCTATAAAGGAATCTTAAATGCTTTAAATCGAGGTGTTCAAGTTAAATATTTATGGAGTTTCGAATTTGATGAGAGATCGTTATCAGATGAACAAAAATCTTGGAATCTTATGCTTTTTGATAAATTAACGAAAAAACTGAAAGAGTTATTTATGCTATCTTCAAAAATTGATGAATTTGAAATGAGATTCATTCATAAGAAAATTCCTACTTATTATGATGTATTTGATAATAATAGAGTTTTAATAAAACTCCAAAATCCTTTAAAACCTTGG
>CAYSZJ010000210.1:0-5612 GCA_964435435.1 uncultured archaeon | reverse complement strand
TACATTCTCTTATAAAGGTATAATCTACATTTTCAACTAATTCTGGTTTGAGATTAGTTTCCATTCCTTTGAAATACTTAATAGGCCTGATATTAGCGTAATTTCCGAGACCCCAACGTAAATATGCTATTACTTGGATAGCAGTTTCATGGGTAGCTCCAAATAAAACAGCATCAGAATTATCTACTGCTTCTCTTGTCTCTGGGGGAAAGGCATTGCCATGAGTTTCCATGGCGCTTTCACCACAGGGCATTTTTTTTATTTCTAATCCATTAATTTTCATTCCTTCTAAAACTAAGACAGTTGCATTTACTACGGTTGGACCTATTCCATCTCCACCTAAAGCTACAACAGTCTTTTTCGGTTTATCTATATTTGGACTTTTTAACACACTCTTATATTCATTAGTCATAATATACACTTATCTTTTTATTTAGTAGATATTAATTATTAATTAAATATTGATTTTTAACCTTTTAAAAGTAATATTTTAAAATAATAGTTTTCAATCGGTTTTTATCATTTTGTAAAGACAACTGTTTAAGCTACAAAACTGAGCGCATCTTTATACCCCAATGACCATTTTGATTTGTAATCACCCATATTGCTGGACATGTATCTATTTTTGTACCATCAGCTCTATAACGTGAATGTTCAAGGGATGGATGAATTTTGGTTTTGCAGCTATGAATTACATTTCTATATTCCCAGCAGGTGTGATTCCATCCCGTAGCTTTTGAAAATCTATCAAAAAATTTAGGCGGAAGCAACGGTGGTTTTTTGAATATTATTAATCCTTTCAATCCAAGGCGGATTAGAGGAAAATTAATATAATCCTCACATCCTGCGGCATCTCGCTTATTATACGCATTCATCCATGCTAAAGCTACGTTTACAGCTTTTTCTTCATATTCATTGTTCACAACCGTAACTACCTTTGTTGTATCCTCGGACTCTTTGGTAATTTTTTCATAGGTTATTAATTCTTTTGGATACTGTTCTTTTTCAATTGTCATGTTATCTCTTATTCTTTTTCAATCTCTTTTGTATAGTATTTATACTCCTCTTTCTCTTTATAGAATATAATATTTTTTAACCAATTTATATCATCTTGTTTTGGATAATCTTCCCTATAATGAGCACCTCTGCTTTCGGTTCTTATTAATGAAGCTCGTATAACGAGTTCACTAACCTCAATCATATTTAATGTTTCTAATGCCCCCTTTAAATGTCGATAAGTTTTTTCAGGCAATTTTATATTGGATTTTACCTCTTCTTTGAGTTTAATAATCGCACCTAATGCAGTATTGATTTTTTTCTCATTCTTTATAAGCCAGGCATTTTCACTCATTATTTTCCTAATTGAATCTCTAACTTCGCCATAATTTACTCCGATGTCTCTCTCATATACATTATAGATAGCTTTTTTCTTTTCCTCAATTATTTCATGAACCAAATCTTCATGAGATACCGATGAGGCAAATTCAGCTGCATTTTTTCCGGCAATTTTGCCAAAAACTTGAGTTGCTGTTAATGAATTTCCTCCAAGTCTATTTGCTCCATGAATACCGCCAACAACTTCTCCAACTGCATAGAGTCCTTTAATATTTGTCTCACATAGCTCATTTGCTTTTAACCCTCCCATTTGATGGTGGCATCCTGGTGCCCATTCTATCCCGGTTTTTGTTGCATCTAAACCCTGCCTATCATATGCATGATAAATCTTAGGCATCAAAGTTTTTAATAAACTCCAAGGTATAGGTGAGATATCCATGATTACACCCCCATGAGAAGTTCCTCTTCCTGCTTTGATTTCTTTAAATACACATATACTAGCTACATCACGAGTAACATTTTCCATTTTTTCTGGCTCATATCTCTCCATGAATCTCTCGTTAAGTCCATTGTAAAATTTTGCTCCAAATTTTACAAAACCATCAAAAGGCGGGGCAAGACCTCTGATCGCATCTGGATATATCACACACACCATAGCTTGCGTGAATTCCATATCAATAAGTTCTGCTCCCACATTCAGTCCCATTGCATAGCCATCTCCAGTGGCCCCCGGAGGCATCGAAGTAAGTTTGAATATCTGTCCTAATCCTCCTGTAGCTAAAATAATAGCTTTAGTAGAAAAAGTGAAAAACTTTCCAGTAACATAATTGAATCCAACTGCTCCTACAATAGAATTATTAATTTTTAATAAATCTGTGATCATTATCTGCTCGTAGATTTCAATAGGAGATTCTCTTACTTTAAAAACAAGTCCTTTCATGAACTTATGATTGACAGTAAGAGCTGCACGAGGTTTAGAAGTGCCAGTAGGATGGCCAATGTAAAGGACACCTTTTTTTGTTGTCCTGAATTCTGTTCCGAAACTCTTTAGATCCTCATAAACGTTTTTTGATTCATTCGCTAAAATTCGGGCAAGCTTTCTATTATTAAGAAGATAACCTCCATTAATAATATCCTGATAAAAAATTTCGGGATTATCATCATCTCTTAAAACTGCAGCCATAGAACCCATAGCTATAGGTGTGGTACCTGATGGAAATCTTCCTTTTATTACCATTACAACTTTTACGGGGAATATAGAAGCTTCTATAGCCGCTCTTGCTGCGGCACCTCCCCCGCCAATTATTAAAACGTCGGTCTCGATATTCATATTCTCAACTTATTATTTCATATATACCTAGTATTTATCTATTATTTAATCTAAATAATATATAATATTTTAGATAATTTTGAATTGCAAAAAATTAAACTGTGAACAAATTGTTGTGAAACTTAGTTATGATTACGAAAGTTCATGAAATTGTTATTGTAGGAGCTGGGCTTGCTGGCCTTAGAGCAGCCGAAGTAAGCTCCGAAACTGCCGATGTAGGAGTTGTAAGTAAGGTCTATCCAGTGCGATCCCATACTGTAAGTGCGACGGGCGCAGTTCATATATCCCCTGCACCTGGTGAAAATCCCGAAGAATATATGAAAGAGACGATTAAAGGAGGAGATTATCTTAACGATCAAGATGCAGTCGAAGTAATGGCAGAAGAAGGCTTTCCCGAATTAATACGTTTGGAAGATATGGGAATTGTTTTTCATCGGAATATTGATGGAACAATATTAAGGTCATCTCCTGGGGGTATGACAACCAGGACAGCGACTATAGTCAGTAGTGGATGGGCTCAAGAGCTAGTGTGTACTCTTCAAGAACAACTACTTAAAAAGAGGGTTACTTTTTATAATGAATTTTTTGCTACTTCCCTCCTTGTACAGGATGGAATTTGTAGAGGTATTACTGCTTATGATATTAAAGATGGAGAATTTTATGTAATTCGTTCAAAAGCTGTTATAGTGGCTACAGGAGGGTGGGGTCGGGTATATCCAGTAACCAGCAATTCACATATATGCACAGGAGATGGCACGGCCATAGCTTTTAGAGCAGGTGCATACCTTAAAGATATGGAATTTATACAATTTCATCCAACTGTGCTTTATGGCTCTGGAATATTAATTTCTGAAGTAGCCAGAGTCCTTGGAGGATATTTACGGAATGCCCAAGGAGAACGATTTATGGAGAAATATGCTCCTCATTTTAGAGAAATAGCACCTAGGGATGTGGTAAGCCAAGGAATGCAAAAAGAAATAAATGAAGGTCGAGGAATTGAAGGGAAGTACATCGGGCTTGACATTCGTAAGCTTAAAAGGAGTTGGAGAAGGGCTATGAACGTTCCTTTTTTTAAACAGCGTTTTGATGCTTTTGCCGACTTAGCACAAACTTTTGCTTTTGTTGATATTGATAAAGATTTAGTTCCGGTTATCCCGGGAGAACATTTTACCATGGGAGGTATTAAAACAGATATTTGGGGAGAGACTAATATAAAGGGGCTATTTGCGGCAGGTGAATGTGCATGTACAGGTGTACAAGGAGCGAATAGAGAAGGAGCTAATGCTTTAACTGAATGTGTAATATTCGGTCGTAGAGCAGGACTTCAGGCTTCAAAATATGTAAAAGGGGCCAAATTACTCGATTATCCCAAAGGTCAAGTTAAAAAAGAGTATAATAAAATTGAAAATCTCTTAAAATCTGAGGGTTCTTATGAGGTGAGCGAAATTAAAAAAGATTTGCAAGCTACCATGTGGAAAACTGCTGGCCTTTTTAGAAACCAAGAAGATTTAGAGAAGGGATTAAAAAAGGTTGCTGAACTGAAGCAAAAGTTTAAAGAAATAAATATCGGCGATGACAGCAAGATATATAATACTGCTTTAATTTACGCATTGGAACTCGAAAGCTTATTAGATTTATCAGAGTGCATAATTCTAGGAGCATTAAATAGAAAAGAACACCGGGGTGCGCATTACAGGGAAGATTTTCCACAAAGAGATGATGAGAATTGGTTGAAACACAGTATTTTTACATATAATGGAGGCAATACTCCAGGCTTAACATATGAAGATGTGATAATTAAAAATTTTCATCCTAAACCTAGGGAATATTGAGGTGAAATATCATGATAGTTGAATTTAAAGTATTTAGATTTGATCCGAGTGTTGAGCCAGAGCCTAGATATGAAGTTTACAAAATACCTGCTGAAAGAGACACTACAGTGTTAGACGGATTAATTTATATCAAGGAGAGTCTAAGTAAATCTCTTTCATTTCGAAGATCTTGTAGAGAAGGGGCGTGTGGTTCTTGTGCAATGCGAATTAATAAAATTTCATCCTTGGCTTGTAAAACTCATGTCTTTAATGTCATGATTAATGATTCTATCTTAATTGAGCCATTAGATCATTTACAGGTTATTAAGGACCTTGTTGTAGATCTTGGACCTTTCTTTAATGGGATAAGTCATATTCGACCATGGAGAATTGCTAATCTTTTAGAAGATAATGTAGAAAAACCTCGAAAAATAGATATGAATGAATTTTTGAAAACAATGGAGGCTAAATCTTGCATATTATGTGCTACTTGTTATTCTGATTGCAATGTCATAGATGTAGATCGCACATTTATAGGTCCAGCGTCATTAGTTAAAGTAGCACGTTTTGTTTCTGATCCTTGGGATTCTCATGATGGAAGATTAAGAGAAGCTATCGATTTAGGCCTTTTTAAGTGCCCTATCGATCAAGAATGTGAAATTGCTTGTCCTAAGGACATTGATATAAGGCGAGGTATCGTCGAATGGTTAAGATACCAATGTGCCAAAGAGGGATTAGGACCCTTGTCCTCACATAGGCAATTAGTTCTGAATGTAATAAATACAGGTGGAGTAGTTCCTATTCAGGAAACTCCTGCGTTTGATTTACTTCCAGATTATAATAAAGAATTTGAAGGTGATCCTCAGGCTGAAGTTGTCTTGTTTACAGGGTGCATTATAAATCGAAGACAACAAGATACATGCAGAGCTATTATCGAAATCTTCCAAAATAATAATGTAGCTGTCCATTTGCCAAAAAATCAGACTTGTTGTGGTTCTCCTTTTATGAGAACCGGTCAAAGAGATACAATGAGACCTTTTGTTGAAAAAAACTTTAATCTTTTCAATGAATTTGCGGAAAGAGGAATTAAACATGTTGTTACAAGTTGTTCGGGATGTAATTCAACTTTTAGGTTT
>CAYSZJ010000209.1:0-5642 GCA_964435435.1 uncultured archaeon | reverse complement strand
ATTTCCAATTTGAAGCGCTCCAATTTATAACATCAACAGGCTCCTTGCTCACAGAATCCAATCCTAATTCCTTAAATTTAATTGCCAAATAATCTTCGATTTCATGAGCTTCTTTAGTGCCTATTCTCCGATGCGGAACTTTACAAACATCTTCTAAATCCTTCTGAATAATCTCGTAAGTCGGTGCTTCAACTTTTAATTTTGGCGTTTTAGCTTCAAGTAGAATTTTATCAGCTCTTTTCCGTATCTTTCTCATTTTTGGAATTAACTTTAGCAAATTGAAAAGGAATTTCTTCTTAGACAATCGAAATTCTGTAACGGGTTTTGAATTTTCTTGAATTTCATTCATAACTAGATTAATATTCTCTTCATATTTATTTAAAATTAGTCTATATTTTTTCAATTTTAAAAAAAATTATTTACATTTTTAAATTGTGGTCTATCTTTAGATAACAAATCTTAAGCTCAACTTCTTAAGCCTAAGTTTCGATGTTCTTTTAGATAATTTAATTAGCATTTCCACATCAATTTCATTTCGACTATGGTTCGTATCCTAACACTGTTCGTATCTTTTAATCTTATTAATAATTGAAGAACCTGAATTATACTAACATCGAAATAGAATAAAATAGATAAAAGAACCAACGCACTAGCTTTAAAATTTCTTTTTCTGTGAGTCGTGTCGTTCTAGTGAGAATATTGTTATTTAATTGTTTAAATGTGATTTGTTTAACGTATTGAGAAATGTTAAATAACTTTTCTATAAACCTTGAAAATTTTAAGGAATAAGGAATAAGGAATAAGGAAAAAAGAAAAAAAAATTTAATAAATAAAATGCTTTGCCCATAGCCTATTTAGAAGTATTTAATAGCTAAAAGGATGTCGTCCCGTGTTATTTTTTTACGTTTTGCGTGTTTGGTTAATGTTAAAGCTGTTTTTGTCAATTTCTCAGCAGATGAACCCAACCATTCAACCAATTCATTTACAGCATCACGAGCAACAATAATAGCCCCATTATGTTTCATTAATCTTCTAATAGGACTCCAACTTATATATTCAGAACCTGCCATTTTTATTTCCTCCACTTTTTTAAATAATTACTTTAATTTTTATTGAATTTTATTATTTTTTAAGAGTTTGTTATATAGATATATATCTTTTAGATATTTAAAGCTTCTGCTCCATACTTAATTTTATGGAAACAAAAATAAAAAAAATTAAACGACAAAATTCGAAATTATGAAGTTGATCAATCTCGTGGAAGTTAGAAATCTTTTATTGATTCATTAAAAATTAGAATTTTAATATAATTAATATCATTGCTTTTCTGCAATTTCAATTATTTTGCTTTAATTTTTGAAGAAATAAAGAATTTGATCAAATCTTGAGATTAATTATTTACTTACCTTATTAATCTTAAAAAATTTGTAAAAGATGTGGAGAAAATAATAAATGAACAACTCGAATTATCTGAATGAAATTAAAGAAGATTTACAAAAGCTAAATAAATTCTGGGTTGTAATTTATGGGAGTTTTCTTTCTGATTATTATATCCCCCATAGGTTTGATATTGATATTGCAATAATTACTCAAAAACGAGATAAAGAATCAAATATAGCAATTTGGAAAAATGTTTGGGGGGAATTTTCTGAGATGTATGACATTAAAATCTTTGAATTATTACCATTAAGCATTGAAATTGAAGTTATTGAGAATTACCAAGTTCTTTTTGGAGATCCTCTTGAGATCTCAGAATATTTTATCATTATCGTTCAATCTGGAAGATATGATACATAGAATCGAATCCAATCGTTTTAAGAGTATAAAAGAGAAGATAGAATTATTAGAACGAAGAAAAAAATAAAACTTCACAACTTTTATACCTTAAAACCGCATGTTCTTATAATTTAAAAAATTTAATTTTAAATAGATTGACGGGGTAATTAATTTTAATGAAAGGCTTAAAAAAACTAAGAGAAAAATTACCAGATTATCAAGGAAAAAGGATATTCAAGTTTATGATAGTTGCGGTAATTATTTTCTTAAGTTCGATAACCTTTCAACTTATTATGGATTCAATATCACGAATTTTTGTGAGAGTTTCTATCTTACAAATTTTAGAACCGTTAACTCCTATATTGGGCTCATTACTTATAGTGATAATTGGCTTCATGTTAGTATATGCCTTCTGGAGAAGTCGGGAGAAATATTTGATTAAATTTGATAAATTAGCGTATCAAAAAGCATTTAAATTTGCAGTGACTGGTATCCCAATGGTTATTTCTGTCATAGTTCATAGCTTTCTTCCCACTGATTTTATTGTATCCCTCGAAAATAACCATACTCTTAGCTGGTATTTCGCACTTCCTATTTCTGATATATTTTTCAACTTTTCAATTGCCTTTTTATTTTTTAGATTATCCTTATGTTTTATATTTGTAGGTTTAGGATTAACTGTCATTATTAAAGCTTTAAAGATTTTTGGCATTGATAATATGGCTCTTGTCTATGTTTTCTATCCAAAGGAGTCTACACTCCAAAATCATGAAATTTATTCTGTATTACGTCATCCAACTTATCATGGTCTTATGTTAATTAGTATTGGAAGCATATTTCTTAGATTCTCAATTTATTCAATTATCTACTTTTTAATATTTATAATAGGAATAAATATACACCTTAAATTCGTGGAAGAAAAAGAATTAATTCAAAGATTCGGAGAATCTTACAAAAAATATAGGGAAAATGTACCTGCTTTTCTAATAAGATTTAAAGATCTTAAGAAGTATTTCTCTTTTATCTTTTGAAAAGAGGTTTTCCTGAAATTAACGGAATAAACAGTTAATCAGGGAATTATTAAAATTCTAAAGAAATCGAAGTAAATTAGAATAAGAAAGACAATTTGTATAAATAACTGTATCAAAAACTCACGCGAAAGAAAAGACATTTCTCTCTCAACACCAATTATTTTTAAGATTTTTTATCCTTAATTTTCAAAAATCCAGAAATATTAAAGATTGAAATTTAAAAGATGTGTTTCTCTATTGTATCTATCAAATAACTGTAGAATTTAATCATATTTACAAATGTGTATTAAATTTGTATTATTCCAATCCCGAACCTAAAAATCAGAAAATGTCTGAGTTAATAAAGACGACTCCAGATTTTAATTCTATGATTCGGATTACTTTTTGGAATGGGTTGGGTTTTATATTTTTCATGTTTTTAAAATCATACGTTGTAATTTATTTCTTTGGAGGTTCCGGAGTTACATTAGGGGTTATTATGGCATTACAGCCTTTTGCTAGACTTATTTCAATGCCTCTAATTGGCTATTTAACAGATCATTCGTCAAAGAAACGGTTAGTTTTAATCGGTTCAATGGGTCGAACATTAGCTTACACTTTATACTGGATTTCACTTGTTATACATAATTTGTTTTTATTTGGGGTAGGTACTTTCTGTCAGGGTTTACTTGTAGGTTTTTTTTGGCCACCATTTTATTCATTAATCTCTGAAAAATCCTTTAAAGGCAGTAGAACTCAGTCTTTAGCAACAGGTAGGGGAAAAATGATTGGATATGGATTTCTGATGGGGGCGTTCATTAGTATCCCAATCTTTGCATTTGTAAGTATTTTTATTCCAGAAAATATACCATTGATGTATAGTCCACTATTGATATTTGCGGCAATTAATTTAATTGCAGGGCATCGTTTTTATTTGAAAGTAGATGAAAATCTAACTTTTGAGAAATATTGTACTTCATTATATGATCCTAACTTCAAAATAGATAAAATCGAGGAAAAAAGAGAGAATATTGAAAATAAAGAAATCACCAAAAATATACATGATATTGACATAACAGCCAAAATGGAAATCATTGAAAATACAGAAGATGATAATAAAAAACCGCATAAAGTATTTTATTTTGGTTTTAGCGTTTTAATTCTGGCGATTTTGGCTACTTCTATAACCGGAACAATATATTCGCCATTTATTTCAGCATATTTAATTGAAAATCTTTTACCTAATTTTTCTGAGAGAATAATTCCAATAATTGTAATGATTGTGTATTTTCCAGCTCAGGTTATTTCCCAATTGATGGCTCCAATATTAGGTAAAGTATTTGACCGTATTTCTCCTCCAATAAGCATTATTTTTATCAGTATTTTCAAAGCCTTAATGATTTGGTTGCTGATTTGTGCTTTTTCACCCATCGATTTTGCAGTTATTCTAATTTTTTTATACATAGCAGCAGAATCAAATTTATATCTTATCCAAGCAATTATGAGTCGGGTATCTATAAAACATAGAGGGAAAATATTCGGTTTGAATATGTGGATTGATCGATTAGGAAGAGTAATAGGTCCTTTAATAGGAGGAATCTTATGGGATAAATTGGGCTATAACGTCCCATTTATAATCTCAATTTATATTGGTTTATGTATAATCCCGATTTTTATTTTCGCTATTCGAAAATTGAGCCCATATATGGTAGAACAAGTAGACATAGATAAGATTGGAATTATGAAGAATAAAAAGAATTCTATTTAAAATAAAGTCCTACTTCATAATGTTAGTTATTTTATTTCATAAATTTTTTTAATGTAGAAATAAATTCTCCAATTTTCGCATCGGCACCTTTTCTGGCTGGTCCTTCAGCCCCTTGCATACGAACTTCAAGATATTCAGAGCAGACCTCCTCAACACATCCAATTTTTGCAAGTGTCTTTTTCATCCCTCTTATAAAGAACTTTTTCCAGCCCAGTGCATGGGTTGAAAAATAGGCTACTTTCGAAATTGGTTTAGTTATGGCTTTATCTAAATTGCTGATAAACTTTCGCATCTCTATATCTGACCTGAAAGCGACGATTCGAACTGCGATGATCAAGCCATAAGGCTCATCTTTAGCGATATCTTCAGGTGTTATGTTTTTAATGCTATCTACACTTACATCATAGCTATCTTTTAAACTTTCAGCATGTTGTTTTGAAATCTTCTCAGAATTTCCATACATAGAGTTATGAATTATCCAAATCTTTTTCATTGTTTATAACCTCAAATCGTAATTAAAATTAAAATTTATTTTATTATATATGATTGAGAAAAGACAATTCTATTTTAAAATTCAATAGTCCAATCTTTATTCATATCTAATTTTGTTTTTCTTTCTTTATAATTCCAACTTTGTTGATTAATTCCTCTGTGGTTACTACTTCAATTTTCTCTTGACTTTCTTTTAACCTTTTATCATTTGACCATAGCTTAAAATTTATTGCTAATGCGCAAGCTATGTAAACCGAATCTTTTGGATCCGGAGAAAATTTCTCTGCTTTTTCTATAAATGGTCTAATTATATTTTGAGGGATAATTTCTATGACTTCCTTCAGTATATTTAAATATTGAGCAAAATCTTCCTTAGAACGATTTGTTTTCTCAAGAATATACTGCTCATATTTTGTAAATTCATCAAAAAGAAATTCTGGAGCAAATAAATTTAATTTATCACTAAGTATTAGTTCCGCAGTTGAACTTTCTTTAATCATAGAAGCAAATAAAATATTGGCATCTACAACCAATTTCAAGATTAATCCCTCTTATAACGCTTCACCAATAATTGATTTACTTCTTGTCCTAATTTC
>CAYSZJ010000208.1:0-5645 GCA_964435435.1 uncultured archaeon | reverse complement strand
GTTCCTTATATTTTTTAGTGTCAACATCTTGGAGCTTGGCTAATTCGATTGCTTTTGCTCCGATCGACCCCTTACTTTTGATAAAACTTATCATTTCACCCTTTTAAAATTCTCTTCCTTTAAGATCTCTTAATTCTAATGCAGCTCTAACGTGTTGCGGAACTACTTTTTTATAGCTCTTTAGATCCTTCTGTATAGCGTTATTAATTGTATAATCTTCTAAAGTAAAAGTATTTGATTTTCCTATTTTCTTGAGATTATCTCTTATAAAATAAAATTTAATTTTTTTCAATAAAATCTAATAATGTTGGAGTTCTTTCTAATTCGTAAATTTCTTCAACAAATTTATTCAATGAATTAACTAAATTTTTATATCTTATGATATAATTTCCTTGTTCTTCATCGTTAATTACATAATTTAATTTTACAAACATTTCCATCGCGTCAATTACCCAATTTCTTTTTGGGGCTACAAATTGTCTTTCATCATCAGCATGATAATCCGAAAATTGAGTTCTTAGCCTTTCTGTCAAGTCATCGATATTCACTCGTATCTCGATTATTTTAATCCCTTTAGATTCCATAAATTCTTCCATTTGTGGATATTGATTAAAAATTCTCGTCCATAAAATTTCCATAGTATATGCAACATTCGGTTTTACATCATAAAACTTTATTGGATAAAGAGGTATTACCCTATTTAATGGAACAAATACAATTGTGCGAAATTTTTCATCTAGATTAACGTCTGTTAAATTTCCATATCCCTTTTCTAATGCTAAAGCATAATTAACACCATAATCTCTATGAAAAGCAATTACAGCAAAATTTTTATTAAAAATCAAATCCTTTTGCTGAGATAGATAATCACTTACATGAACTTTCATTCTATAGTGCGTCAAAAGTATGATATCAACATTATCAATTAGTTCATTCTCTGTTTTCCATCCTTTAAGATCATCATCATATTTTTGTAATTGTTCAAAATCGTCTTTCCAATGTTCTCTATTTCTGGGGAATGATATTTTTGCTTCACCTAAAATACCATACTCTTCATTTAATTGAAGAACCAAATCAGGTATAATTGTGTTTTCAGGATTTATTCGATTTACTTTTGATGTATTCATCCTTCGGGCAACAAAACTATAAGTATTAGATTTGAAATTCATATTCTCATCATCCCATCTTAATACATGAGAAAAACAAATAATTGCTTCTAATGTTTGATTATAATTATCTATATTCTCTAAGATTTTTTTAATTCCTCTCTTAATTTTGACTTCTGGCATTTTAAGAATAAAAGTCTTTAATAATTCCTTCTCGAAACCAAATAAATATAAAATTACATAATCTTACTAATGATGCATAAGTGGATCTCATTTGTGGAACAATTGTTATTTCATTATCAGAAAGAATCCAAATATCATAGGAAGAACCATCTCTAAAATCATTGAAAGAACAATGTAGATATGGATTTAGGTGATAAGTAGATGTAGATGAATATGTGATTTTTTGGAGTGCTTCAATTAATTTCTTATTTTGCTTTTTATCTTTAAAAACATTAATATTATATTTAATAACGACTGGTTTAGTTTTCAGATTTTCCTCTTTTGTACGTTCTCTATTGTCTAAGATTTTTATATCCGAAGTTACTTTTGAGATGATATCTCTGACTATATTATTATAAAAAAATCCAAACATTTTGTTGCATCTAAAAAATGCATAACGAGAAATTTTACATTTCACATCACTATATTTATATTTCTTTCTATCATCTTCAAAAGGTTTAATCAAAGTAAATTCAATATAATTAATCCATTCATCATTTTCCCTAGCTTCTTGAAATAATTCTTCGAAAGGACGATCTGTAAACTTCACTTCTGTCTCAAATTCTCGCCTAGCAAATTCTTGGACAATTCTGGCTTGTTTTACTAAATGTCGTACTTGTATTTTGGAGTTTTCTAGATTTTTCTCTAAATGATGCAGAATTTTTTCCAAATAATTCGAATCTAAAAAAAATCTAGAGATTTTAGGGTAAAATTTATCAAAAAAACTTATTATATCATAATGAAAATTTCTATATTTTTCATGAGTGATAAGAATATAAATATTGGGTGTTTTATGTTTAAAAAGGATAAATCTACTAATTCTTGCTTTCTTACTACCTCTAATTATTTTAGTTAAATTAAATGAATAAATATTCTCTCCCAATTCTTTCTTTTTATATGTAAAATTTTTTAGATTTAAAGTTTCTAAGATATCAATAATATCAAATTTTGAAGTCAGTATAAGAGTATAAAATTCTTCTCCTATATTTGATAAAATAGACACTATAGTTTTAATTATTGAATTAATATCTTTCTTTTCAATATCATAAAGCCAAGAAAGCGGATCTTCTCTTTTTTTTAACATTATTTACTACTATCTTTAATAATTAGAATCAAAATATAAATTTTTATTTAAAATCAATATTTATTATTTTTTTTCATATTACTCCAAACTTAAATAAATATTTAGACTATTAGAGTTCTCTCATTTTTTAACATGTATTTGTCTTTTCATATTCTTATGATATTTGACTTGGATTTATTTAATTCTTTAATGATTATTTAAAAAATGAAAATTAAAAAAGTGTTTTTTGAAGTTTTGGTTCTGCTTCTTTTTTCTTTTTATATCCTTTCAAAGTAATTTCTTCATATTCGATGCCTAAAGCATCAAATATCTGCTCTAATGCTGATTTCAATAGTTCTCTATATTTCTTAACGTCTAAATCTCTAAAACTAGCCAACTCAAAATCTTTAGCTCCAATATTGTCATTACTTTTGATAAATTTAATATCTTCACCTTTTTGATATTCCTTCCCAGTTAATTTTTTTAATTCATTAGCGGCTCTGACGTGTTGGGGGATAGTTTTCTCATAAGAATTAAGAGATTTTTGTAATGTTATATAAATAGCATAATCATCTAAGGGGAATTCATCCTCTTTTCCAATTTTTTTTCTGTTTGTTTTTATTATTTCGATAATTGATTTTCTTGCTTTTGAAAAATCTTCATCTGATTTTACATTTTTTAATATATCAATAACCTGTCGAAAAACTTTCTTAATAAATTCTGGCGTGTTTTTTTTCTTAGCTAATACTCCTTTCATATCTATATATCTAGTGTCTTTATAGATACCAACATAATTTTTCTTTCTTTTAGATAAGGCTAAAAATTGATAAGTTTTTTCCTCTTCTAAGTCGAGATCGAGTTCTTTTTTACTCCAATCAGATATTTCTTCCATTTGGTCTTTTGTAGGATTTTTAAGAAATACAGAATCAGTATCACCATATAATACTTGTACTCCTAATTCTTTAGCTTTTTTAATCGTTTGTTTAATAGAGTATTGTCCTATTCCTGTAATACTTTCTGCTACAGGTAAGCAAAGTAAGGGGAAATTTTGTGAGCCAAAAACTCCATAAGAGGCATTGATAAACACTTTTAAAGCTTGTTGAATAGTTAGATAATAACTACGTTGTTTTTCATTAAGATTTTTATCACTTGACTTTGGTTTAAAATATTTTACTCGTATATCTCGGAAAAAACCAACTACATATGCAAAGATACCCATTTTGTGGGTGCAAATGTGATAAGGGGACCCTTCTATTACATTATTTTCATCATCCTTATGCGGACATAAAACAGTTTCATAAGAAAGATTATGTTCTTTAATTATAGATGGATATAGGCTAGCAAAGTCCATAACAACTACATCGTAATGGATTCCTGGAACTGGTTTTACGACATAAGCTCCTAAGAATTTCTCATTACCAGATTTAGATGATAATTTTCCACCCACCTTTAATTCTCGTATCTCTGATCGCCGAGGAATTAGAAAATTTTTCCTACGGTGCTCAAAATAAAAAATATTTTGAATCCATGTAGAGATTTGCCTACGGATCATATCATGAATAGGCATTTTCGTTATCCGACATAATAAGATTATTAAGTTCCACACAAGTGAATTGTTAAATTTCGTTAAATCCAATGTTAAGATTGAATCTTTGAGATTATACCAAGAAAGAATGTCATATTCCATCTCATGAATTAATTCTTCATGTTGATATTTTTCTTCTCCTAATAAGGCGGCACTTATTGCATTAAGAGATGCACTTTCATAAGCACCCCCAAAGGCATATCCAGAAATACTTCTATTAAAAAATAAATTAAACAAATCAATATGGATGCCACTTCTTAAATTACATTCCGCTTTTGATAAAATTCCAAAACCTCTCTTTACATGAATGGGATTTACTTCCTTTTCGATTTTTATTTTATCCGCTCTATGAGATAAATAATTTAAATCAAAGTTATCACCATTAAAAGTAATAATTACAGGGTATTTCCATAAGAGTCGAAAAGTTTCTGTTATTAATTCCTTTTCAGTTTTAAAGAAAACGACTTTTCCATCTGAAGGAAAGTCCTTATGAAGCTTCTCAAAGGTATATCCTTTTCTTTCAAGTATATAGACTACTTTTAATCCATCTGTCGCTACAAATGATATACTAATAATTCGCTGTTTAGCTAAATGTGGATCAGGAATTTTATAATCTGTCTCGCCTATTTCTACCTCTATATCCATAGCAAGTCGCTTAACATCTGGAATGGGTGTAATAAAAATATCTAAAAATTCCTCAGTAAATTCCTGAATTTCTGGAGCCTCCGCTTTAAACAAATCTCGAAGCTCAATAGCCATTTTTTTAGAATTTTCATCAATTTTCTCAAAATTTACTTTTTCGATCTTGCTATTTTTAATGCTATAGATTAATCCAGGGATTAACTGCCTATCAAAAATATAGTTTAGATGATAACGAATATCAGCTTCCCATGCTTTGATATTATTTTTACCTAATATATTGCGAATATTTGTTCCTGAACCACCTATATTCGTAGGTGTTTTACCATAAATCTTCGTTATTTCTATTTCCTGATCATTCAGAAGATCAAAACGCTTTATTTGTTCAAACCGCTTAAAACCACCATAATCAATCAGTTTGTTTATCTGCTCTATATTATCAATTTTTTCTATATATTCCAATTTTTTTAACTCAGCAATCGATTCTTTGCTTAAACAATAAGGTTCGTGGTCGGTTGTATCAATCCAAATCTTTATATTATCAGTTTCTAAATCGTAAAATTTACAATATGCTTTGTTTTGCCCACCATCATAATCTACGTCAAGTAATAACCCTCGTTCCATATTTTCTACTATATCACCTTTTTCAATCAAGTATCGAAGGTATGTTGAAGACACATTTTCACGTAAAACCTTGGGTAGTTTGATATTTCCCTCTTTTAAGCCAAATGGCTCATTATTTCCTTTAAAATATAACTTTGAGGGGGTTTCTTTTGTAATTACCTCTATTTTAGGTGTGGTTTCTTTGATTTTCTTTTCTTCTTTTACCTCCTCAGTTTTTATTCTCTCAGTTGTTTCTGTAATTTTTTCTTTTTCTTCTTCTTTTTCACTAACAAAAGAAAAAAGTGATTTCTGTGCCTTCTCGTCAGGTTTTTTCTTTTTTGGACTTGGCAATTTTCAAACCAATAAAAATAATATTTTAATGTCTAATATAAATAATTATTATAATATTTATTATAATACCCACTAT
>CAYSZJ010000207.1:0-5656 GCA_964435435.1 uncultured archaeon | reverse complement strand
TAGAGGGTGTAGGGTTACACCCATATTCTATTGCGATTTCATAGCTGTAATAAGAGATAGAATAAAATTTTAATTTCATGAAGGGAAATTAAAAATAACCTTATAGTTTTTATAGTAAAAAAAAGACTTATATGAGAATCGAAATATTTAAGGAAGTTCTTAATAATTTAAGGAAATTAATTAAATCAGAGTCTGAAAAAGGGAAATCTTTATTTATTTATGAAAGAAAAACCAGCCCATTAGAATATTTTGAGGAATTAGATATTCAAGTTAAATTAGATAATTATAAAGATATAATACTTCAAGAGGAAACTAAGCTTGAACTAGGTGGTTTTAATAAGAAATCCTTTTCTTTAGTTTATCCCTTCTCTAATTCTGATTTTAGTAAATATATAAAAAATGATAGAATCACCTTAATTGGACCAGAAATCAATGGTATTTCTGATCAAACCATCGATTTTGGGATGATAATTCTAATAGGTGGTGAGAATATCAATGAAAATAACTGGGATTCCCTCAAGCAATTTAATTTCATATCTAATGGAATAGATGGTTTTATGATAAGAACTATTCCCAGAAGATTTTGGTGTAGAATAAGTGAGCATGTTATAAAGAATTTTACTTTTGAATTTTTAGGAAACGCAGTTTTTTATTTATATAAAGAGAAATTTAAGAGCTTAATTGAATCAATGGAGATTTTTTTTATCAATTCTTATCCAGATTTAATTGATAAAGCTATTAGAACTACATCTGAAATTACTACATCAATAAATGAAAAATGGTTAAAAAAAATCGAAGATTGGAAAAAAAGAATCGATTGTGACTATGACTGGGGATGTGAAATATGTCCTTATCAAGAAGAATGTTATGATATTAAACAAGTATTAGTAGAGAGAGAAAAAATTGGTAAATAGAATTGTTATTGCGATTGTGGGGAAAGGTGGCTCTGGAAAAACAGTTATAACGACTCTCTTAGCAAAAAACATTATGAAAAAATATAATTATAAAATGCTTTTAATTGATGCTGATCCTACGCATCCACATTTAAGTTATATGGTTAATCTAATTCCAACAAGAAGTCTTGAAAATATCAGAACTGATGTAATTGATAAAACATTGACAAAGGACAAATCTATTCAAGAATTAGCAGAAAATATTGATTTTGAAGTTTATAATGCTCTTGCTGAAAGTAAAGATTTTAGTTTATTTTCTATTGGTCAGCCGGAAGGACCTGGTTGTTTCTGTCCCTCAAATGCTCTTTTACGAAAGGTGATTGAGTCAATCTCTAAAGATTTTGATTTAATCTTGATAGATTGTGAAGCGGGTCTTGAACAAATCAACCGAATGGTTATAGAGTCAGTAGATATTCTATTAATTGTTTCAGATATTTCTATTAGGAGTTTAGAAACGGCAAATACGATACGTAAAAGCGCAAAGAAATTTACTAAATATAAAAAATTAGGTATTATCCTAAATAGGGTTAAAGGAAATGTTGATTATGTTTTAAAAAAGCTTGAAGAACTAAATTTACCCCTTCTAGCAAGAATTCCAGAGGATGATAATATTGTAGAATTTGATTCAAAAGGTAAACCAATCATTGATATCCCTGAAGATTCACTTAGTTTATCATCTATAAATAGATTAGTAGAAGTAATTTTAGATGAAAAATTTCTTTTATAATAATCTCTTTAAACAAAAATAAACCTTATTCTTGATTTTCATTATTAATTTTTAAAAGTAATAAAAAATTTTTACTAATACTTCTTATTCGGATTGGAGACAATATGGTAGATTCAAAAGACACCTTAACTCATACAAATGAAGATACTTTTAATTTAACAAAAAAGGAAGGATTTTATTATTCTTTAGCGAATTTCCCGAATACTATCTTATCAGGGATTTTTGGATTAACATATATTAACTTTTTTTGGGATGATTTAGGCCTTCTACAATTATTCTTCTTTCTTGGCCAAATTATTTATGCTATTATTAATTCACTCAACGACTTTTATTTCGGCAGATTAAGTGATAAGACAAACTTTGAACGATGGGGCAGCAGAAGGTTAATATATATCAAATGGGGAGGAATTCTATGGGTAATTGTATTTTTTATGATGTGGTTTCCTTGGACTTATACAAATCAAATTTTAATTTTTATCCATTTTGTATTAAGTATTTGTGCTTTTGATATGCTTCTCACGCTTGTATGGTTAGTATGGTTGGCGTTATTGCCAGAATTGACAGAAAACTTAGAAGAAAGAAATAAATTAGCATTATTCAATCAAATATTTTTAGTAATAGGGGCATTTCCTGTTCTTTTAGCTTTTTTAATTTATGATTTAGGATTGATTTATTTTCAAATATTCGCTGGAGTATGCGCTGTAATTTGCGGGGTTTGTTATTTTCTTGTTGGGACAAACCTTAGAGAACGACCTGAATTATATGTAGATCAAGAGGTTCTTCCATTAGGGAAAGCTTTAAAAGAAGTTGTAAAATCAAAATCTTTCATTACTATGACTCTATTTAGATGCTTTAACCACTTAAATCTTTCACTAACATTAGGTTTCGTTTTTGCTTATTTTTATATATTCGAAGTTGATATCTTAACACTCTCGTTTCTATATTATATCATTACTACATTTATAGCCTTAGTTGGTTTTGCTATTTACAAGAAATTATCTCAGAAGTATGATATGAAGAAATTAGTAATTAGAGGGCGTGTTATTCAAATTTCATTAAATATAATAGCATTTCTGATATTGTTTCTGCCAGGATTAGACCTTTTGATATGGGTTTTTCTTGTAATAGGTACAGTATTGAACGGCTATATTCTTTTTGATTATCCTATAATGATGTTAGTTACTGATGATGACGAAGTAAATCATGGTAAGCGCAGGGAAGGTATGATTATGGGTACTAATGCATTTTTTATCAAAATAGCAGAAAGCCTTGGACCAATAATTGGTACATCTACGTTATTGCTCTTTGGGTTTGTCAGAAATGCTCCTTATCAGACAGAAATAGCAATAACTGGTATTAAATTTTTATATTTCATTGTTCAATCGATAATGAGTTTTATTGGCTTGATTAGTTTCAAATTTTTCCCATTATATGGTAAAAATTTAGAAGAAATGCGTCTAAATTTAATAAAAATACATGAAAAAAAAGTTGAAGCATTTAAACAGTAATTCTCAATCTAAATTCCTATTATTTAAATATAACATTACTCTTTTTTTAATATTCTATTTACTACATCTCTTGCTCCCATTGCTGCTCCCGTTACTCCACCACCAGATTCACTATATGCTCCTATGTACCATAAACCTTCTATTGGTGTTTTATGGGGAGGGTTATCTTCCCCTAAAACAGGAGCAGTTCCTCCAAAACTGTGGCGTATAACATTAATACGCTTTTTAAAGTCATCAGGTGTCATAATGATTTTAGTTTCTGATCCTTCATATAACCCTGGAATTATCTTTTCCGCTTCCATAATTAACTTATCAGCAAATTCGTCCCTTCGATCCTCCCATGTTCCTTCTTTTAATTTATGAGGTCCAACTGTGTAAATTGTTACCGCATGTTTACCTGGGGGTGCCATATCAGGAGAATGCATTGATGGAATGTATATTAAAAAACCTTCAGCACCTTCATGATAATGTCCTTCTCTCATTTTTATTATTGCTTCTTCAATATCATAGGTGAGATAATAATAGCATAATGCTGCTCTTTGGGAAGGTGTAGGATCGAAATTAATCCCTATATGTACCATAAAAACAGATTCCATTAATTTCTTATTTTCAATATTTTTAATAAATTCATCAGATAAATGTTCTTTTCCTACTAAATTATAAAATGTATTAAACATTCCTCCACTTGCTAAAACTAAATCAGCATCAAAGTTATCTCCATTCTCAAGTTCTACACCTTTTACTTTCTTATCTTCAATAATTATCTTTTGTACTTTACTATTAGTGTAAATCTTCCCACCATTTTCGGTAATAAAATCTGCTAATGCCTTAACTAATTCTCCACATCCATTCTTTATGTAATGATATACTGGTAATTTCCCCCCCTTAAATTTTATTCGAATTCTTTTATCAAAAGCAGTTTCAACATTAGTAAATGGAACTCCTAGTCCAAAAAATTCGCTAGGTTTTACAACCATATCGGCTAAAATTCCTAAATATACAGCTTTTAATTTTTGGTCTTTAAAGAAATAATCAGTTATTTGGGAGGCACTCCAATCTTTAAATTTTCTTATTTTTAGAAATTTAAATAAGAGTTTCAGCTTAATCCCTATAGCTTTTAATCCTTTAACAAATGGTAGTTGGTTTCCAAGATAAGCAACTGACATCATATAATCATAGAATTTATAATATCTATCCAATCCTTCACTTTCTTCAGGAAAGATTTTTTTCAAATAATCTCGCCTCCAATAAGGTCCCTCATATTTCTGTGGTCTCCATATTTGAAAATCTGGAAATGATTGACCACGGTCTTCTTTTATAATTTCAATTTTTTCATAAATTCCAAGCTCGGTTAATATTTTACCAAACTTTTCATAAGGAGCAAATCCTTCAAGTAAAAGTGGACCAATATCCCATGAATATCCATCTTGATGTATTGTTGCTGTAACTCCTCCTATTTCAGAGAAATGCTCGTAAATAATAACTTCATATCCTTCACGAACAAGATACGCACCAGCAGTTAAACCTGCGATTCCTGATCCTATTATAATAGCTTTCATAATTTAATTTGATCCAAATATCTAAATTTAAACATTTATATTAAATGAGAATGATTAGCAATTAAAAAAATGTGTATAAAAAAGAAGATCGTTTGTCGTAAATCAATTTATTCTGAATTTTCTATAAGATTCTCTTTAAATTTAGCTAATATTGCTTCTTTAAATGAATAAAAATCTGTAATATTATGTTGAATAATATTGTAGATAATTTCATTATCAATTTCTAAATAAAAATGTCCTAATAAGTTGCGGAATCTTACCATTTTAATTAGCTGAGTTGAAAGCTCCTCACTTATAACATTATGTTTAGCTAATATTTTAATGACATCACTAAATGTTTCAGGCTTTTCTGTATTATTGAGGGTCACAATGTGGTTTCCGATATCTATATATATGTTTATACAAATTTCTAAAGTTCTCTGGGCTGTAAAATAGTTCTTATAATCAGAAAGAAAATCTTCTTTCTTGATGCTTTTGAGCTCATTCAAGATGTCTAATAATTCATTTAATTTATTAAACCTTGTAATTACTAAATCGCGATTTATTTTAATTTTTAAGCGCCTCCATGACGGTTATTTTATCATACATGTCTAACATTGGCTTAATATCTAAATAATAATATAGAATTCTTATTTCAAACTCATGTTGGATTTTTTCTTCCTTTTTATAGATATTCCTTCCACTTTTTATAACATTATACAAAAATCGAGGTGTGGCCTCGTTTAAGATACTTAAATCAATTTCAACCTTATAATTAAATTCTTTTTCTATTTCTAAACTTAAATCTACTTGATATAAATAAGATTTTTTGAATGCTTTATCTAGGAAAATTCCAATATCAATATCACTGTATCTAGTTTTTCTATCTGATATATAAGAACCGTATAAATAACATAGAAGTATCTCATT
>CAYSZJ010000206.1:0-5727 GCA_964435435.1 uncultured archaeon | reverse complement strand
TGCATTGGTATTTGATATAATGCATAAAGAGACATAGCAGTTTCTTCGAAGGATGCGTTTCCTGCCCGTTCACCTAACCCTAATATTGTAGTTTGCGCTTCTGAAGCACCATTTTCAAATCCTGCTACTGTATTTGCCACAGCTAAGCCAAAATCATTATGACAGTGAACAGCGATGCGCACTTTTTTTGGTAATGCATCATAATTTTTTCTAACTATATATCCAAATGCTGTTGGTGATATTGTTCCCACAGTATCAGGTATATTTATTCGAGTAGCTCCACTTTCAATTGCTACTTGATTTACCTTAATTAAAAAGTCTAAATCAGAACGTGTGGCATCTTCAGCTGAAAACTCAATAGTGGAATAATGATCTTTAGCATAAGTAACTAATTCTTTAACATTTTCAATTATTTCCTCTCTAGTCATTTTCAGTTTCTCTCTCAAATGTAACTCTGAAGTTGCAATAAATAAATGAATCGAATCCATATCTGCTTCAATGACTTTATCAATATCAATTTTCTTTATTCGTGCTAATCCTATCACTTCTGAATCCAATCCTAATTTAGCAATTTCCTTGCAAGCTTTAAAATCACCATGTGAGATAACAGGAAATCCTGCTTCAATTACATCTATACCTAGTTCATTTAAAGATTGGGCAATGGATACTTTTTCTTTGAGAGTAAAACTAATACCTGGCGTTTGTTCTCCATCACGGAGGGTAGTGTCGAAAAAATATGCCTGGTCAGGCAGGATTAACTTCTCTCGAATTTTTTCCATCATATCGGAAACCATTATATCATTTTTCTCATTCATTTTACTAACCTATTTAAATTTCTTTAAAAGTTAATGACCTTCTTATTCTTGTGAAGGAAATAAAGGTACCTCTTCAAAAAAAAAGAAGGTCTTTTATAATAATAATAAGTGTAAACTCAATGCACTTAAAGACGATTCTAATGCAGAATGACACTTCAAATAGTTGCTAAAGTTATAAGTTTCTAAATCTTGAAGTGGTTTCATTCTATTTTATACCATTAGAATTTTATATTATAACATTAAATTGCTTGTTATTTTAAAAACCTTTCTACTACCTTCACTTTGATGTTTATTTAGTTTGACATCATTATTCTTCAAATACGGATTAAAAATAGGTCTTTCAAAACATTTTTAAATCTTATTTGTCAAATGGGGAACATTATTCCTCAATGCTTTTTATATCATTCACTTTTTATTCCATAGATAAGTTTAGGTGTTTAAAAAATGTCAAACAAATTTAAAAAAATACTTTTTGGTGTTGTAGTTCTTTCAATATTTATTTCATTATATTCGATGAATACGATGGCAGCTAATGGGGAAGCACCTATTGATGTTCCTGGAGATACAATTCAAACTCGAATTCAAGCTGAAAACAGAACACAATTACAATTTCGGGAGAGAACTAGGCTAACTTTTAACTGTAATGTTAATATTGATCTAAATATCAGTTGTGAAGCAATGAAAATTGGAGCAAAAAATTTTGAAATTGAAATAGATGCAGAGAATGATCTTCACATGAATATGACTTGCACAGAAGAACAAATCCAACTTGGATTACAGAAAGGTCATACTTATCGAGTGAGAAATCGAAATCGCTTTAGATATGAAGAAGAATTTTGCGTGTCAATTCAATGCAATGATTCTTGTCAAGCGAAGCTTAAAATAGAAGCAAATAACAGAAATAAAAACGCGGAATGGGCATATTATGATGAAAGTACTGAAGAATGGGTTACAGTTCCAACTTCACTACAAAATGGATATTTAGTTTGTGAAACTAATCATCTTTCAACCTGGACTGTACTAATCCCTGAATCAGAAGATTTAACTATGATATACGTTATTGTTGGAGTAGTAGTAGGTCTTGTAGTGATAATAGGAATAACAATATATCTTAAGAAAAGGAAATAATTAATATGAAGGAATTTTCCTAATCACACATTTTTTTTTAAAAATTTTTATTTATTATAATTTAAAACATAAGAACTTGATATTAATTGGTCTTTTATAGTAAAATTAAATGGAAGCGTCAAATTGTCTATGTAATTATTTTATTCTTAATTTTAATTAATTACACTATTTTCATTTGTTATGCTAAAGCTGACAAAAACAAGAACATTCCTGGATTCTGGACTGAAGATAGAATTCAACCAAATGAAAGAGTTTCTTATCAGTTTTTAAACAACATTACATTCGAAATCTCTTCAAATGCTCTTTTAGATCTTTATATAGAATATGAAAATGAAAGTGCTAACAAACAAACCTCTTTTATTATTAATAATGAAAATCCAATTTCTCTAAATATACTCTCAAAAAGTAGTTTGAAAAATTTTGGTTTAATTAAACAACCTGGAGATCCGAAACAGGGAAAAAAAAAATTCAATTTCAATATGATTTAGTTATTAATGTAAAATCAAATGTTACAATTAGCAATCTTACTATCCAATATCTAAAAACTTCTCAGTATGGTTTAGATCCCGATGCTTCTTATTCATTAGCACTATTTAAATTTGATCAGGACGCATGGGAATTAATTGAAACTTACGAAAAAATCAACTCTTCAAATTCAGAATATTATTTAGAAAGCTCTCTTATAAACATTGATGCAAATACTGATTATTATATTACTCTTATAGAAATTGGACTTGTTCAATATGATTATACATGGGTATATATAACTATAACAATAATTATTGTTGGTATTATAGCATTAGCAATACTAATTTCAAAAAAGGACTATTTCCGTTACTTAAAAACAAGAACAATTCCAATTGATAAAGGAGCTCACCGATTATCATTAGATGATGTTTTAGAAAATGAAAATAGAAATAAAATTATAGATTTAATTTTGAGTGAACCTGGAATTCATTTCAATGAATTATTACGTAAAACAGGATTAGCTGCGGGCAATTTAGTTTGGCATCTTGATATTTTGGAAACGTATAAGATCATTGGAAAAAAACGGATAGGGAATTTTATTGTATACTTTCTCTATTATCAAAAGAATCCTATTTCTAATATTGATTTAAAGCTTCAAAAAAGTAAACTAACTTTAGAAGTTTTGGAAATGATTGAAAATGATCCAGGAATATGGAACAATCTCATTACTAAAAAGTTTAAAGTAGATCATAAAACTATTCTTTATCACATTAACAAATTAAAGGAATTAAATCTAATAAATATTAAAAAAGAAGGAAGGAAAAAGAAACTTTTTCCTAATCTTGAATCTGAATATTTCAAATACAAGAATGGTAATGATAAAGAATATTAAACTCATTTTATGTTAATAAGTTTAAAGATTAGCTAACAATGTATTAATCTGTGAAGTAAATATTATCAGTAAAACTATAAAGATTATAAAAATAAAACAAGATATGCTTTTAAATACTTTATGTCCTGCCTCCTCAATATTTTCTGATCTTTGTTTTAATTCTTTCATTTTAGCTCGATAAAGCGCTCGTAGTCCTTTTCTTGTTAAAACTAACTGAGTATGTAAAATTTCAATATACCCCTCCTCTAATAATCTATCTAAATGTTTCTCTGCAGTGTCAGATCCTAATTCATCATAAAAGAAATCAGCAAATCCATCATAATAAGATCATTATCCTCAACAACCTGTTTTGTAGCAAAAATAAAGAAAAGTCTCATTTCAGATTTTAAATCATCAATATGATTAATTCCATCATAAATCAAGTACAGAAAACCATATAGAAAATCTTCATGGGGTTCTTTATGATGACCGTCATAATATTTTGAAACAAATATTGCCCCTTTCTCTCTTGGACCAAATTTTAAGTCTTTTCTTGAATATTTTGACTTTAAATCTGTTAAAGGCATCTTATTACGATGATTTTTAGAATAAACAGAATATTATTATATATTATTTAAAGAGTATTTTTAATGATTATTAAATTAGATACAAATAAAGATAAGTTAGAATAATTAATATGATTGAACCAGAAGAATTTTTAAGCTTTCTTAAAAGTAGAAGGAGTATTAGAGCATTTCAAGATAAACCTATTCCAGAAAAGGAAATTGAAATGATATTAGAAGCGGGACGATGGACACCAAGCGCTTCAAATCGTCAACCATGGCAGTTTATCGTAATTAAAAATAAGGATACTTTGAAGAAAATAGCACGAGTTACTGGTTATGGATGGTTTATAGCAGAAGCATCAGTTGCAATAGCAATCATTGGAAAGATAAAAACAAGCCATAAATGGTATATAATCGATACTTCCTTAGTTTCGATGAATATGATGTTAATGGCATGGTCTTTAGGAATTGGCACTTGTTGGATTGGCTCAATGAATAAAGAGAAAGCAAGAAAAATACTAGAGTTAGGTGACAACGATTATCTTCTGACTGTTCTACCTTTTGGTTATATTCAAGGGAACATTCCTGAGCCTACTTATAGAAATCCTCTAAATAAAATCGTAAAAGAAATATAATTTTTTCTTCTTTATCTTATAATATTATTGTAACTTCCTCAAGAGACTCTGGAGCTCTAGTTAATTTCATATAACCATCATTCGTAATTAATAAAGTATCTGAATGTCGAAATCCCCCCAATCCAGGAATATATATTCCAGGTTCAACGCTTATAACCATATTTTCCTCAAGTGGTCGATCATATCCTTCAGCAAGAAAGGGTGCTTCGTGTCCAGTGATCCCAAGACCATGTCCAGTTCGGTGGATAATATAATCTCCATATCCATTTTCTGAAATATATTTTCGAACTTTTTCATCCACTTCACTCATGATAACTCCTGGTTTTAACAAATCGTATGCTAAGGTTCTAGCATTATACATAATTTCAAATGGTTTCTTTGCTTTCTGTGGAACATAACCCAAAAAGAACGTTCTTTCTATTTCAACACCATAACCATCCACTTGAGCTGATACTATAGACACATGAGGTCCACCTTCTTCCATAGGAGTAAAAATATGAGGAATTAAATGAGGATCATGAGAAACAGAGGGAGGCCATACAGCACCTGTAGTTTCTGTTGCTCTAAAATTAGCATCTGGGATATCTTGCACAATTTTAGAGGTCATGGCATCAGTGACCTCTTTATATAATGCGAATTCAAGAACTCCAGGACGACATTTTTTTAATAGAACTTTATGTCCTTTATTCACAACTTTACAAGCATGAACGGTCCTGCCAATTTCATAATCCGTTTTAATAATACGCACCTCTTCAATAATATCTGATACAATTTTCTTTCCTGGTGTTTTATTAGCAATCCCCATAGGCATCGTTGCTTCAATTCCTACCTTAGCATCATTATCAATAAGCTTTTGATAATAATCATACCAATTTTCACCACTTCGTGCTGGGAACTCATAATAAATTACAAATTCAAGTTCACATCGTGCTCTAGATTCAAAATGTCCCTTTTCTAAAAGAGGTATTAACATTTTTGGGAGACCTTCTATTGGTATTATAAGGATAAAAGGACGTTCATGAACATAAAACGCAAAATTAGTTAAATAATAAATGTTAACAGGATCAAAAGAGACGTAATAATCAAAATTCTCCTTTTTCATCAACTTACGTACTTTTTCAAGACGATTAGACAATTCATCCTGACTTGGGGGGGTTTTAATTGGTTTTATTTGGTTAACCATATTTATCTCCTAACTTTATGAAATTCCTTATCTAAAATTAGAACTAATTTATTTACTATAA
>CAYSZJ010000205.1:0-5750 GCA_964435435.1 uncultured archaeon | reverse complement strand
ATGGGACCCACCCAATTTAGTCCTTTTAGGGTGATACAAGGAGCTCAGGGAAGTATAGGGATTGTAACATGGGCTACATTAAAATTAGAATTGCTTCCTTCGATTCAAGAAGTATTTCATATCTATTCAGATAATATTCAAGAGTTATTGGACCTTCAATATGAATTATTAAAATATCGTTTATGTGATGAATTACTAATTCTAAATAATTTGAATTTAGCTTGCTTAGTTAAACAAGAATCAAGTGATATCATACAATTAACTAATAATTTACCTAAATGGAATTTAATTTATGTATTATCAGGAAGGGGTAAATTTGCGAAAGACAAAATATCATATTTAAAAAAAGATATTAGGGATATAATGAAAGAAAAGAATTTATTACATCTAAAAAGAGATAATATCATTAATAATGATACTATTTTAAATTTTCTAACTCAAGCTGATATGAATCCTTGGAAGTTAAGATTAACTGGAGGATATCAAGATATCTTCTTTATAACTAACTTTGAAAAAATTCCAGAATTTATCTCAATTATAGAACAACTAATCTCTCTTAATTTAGGTGTATATATCCAAGCAATCAATCAAGGAACTTCATATCACTGTGAATTTGATATTTTTTATAATCCATTTGATAAACAAGAAACTATGAATGTTAAGGAGAAATTCTTAGAAGCTAGTATTAAATTAATGGATTCTGGTGCTTTTTTTAATAGACCTTATGGTCTTTGGGCAAAAGAAGTCTTTAAAAGACATCAAGATTCTACACAAATAGCTCTGAAAAAAGTAAAAAGGATTTTTGACCCTAATAATGTATTAAATCCTGGAGTATTATGTTTTGACAACTAATAAATTTTTTACAATCAAAATTGATTAGAGAAATTCTTAGTAAAAGCACATAAAAACTGGAATATAAAGGAATATTGGGAAAAACTATTAGAACTTGAATAAATTATTTAATTGTTTTGAGATAATTCCTAGCTTGATATTTTTCATGTTTCTTTTTGAAGAACATAATTTAAATTGTTAAAAGATACAGTTTTATTCAATTAAAAATTACTTTATTTCACTAAGATTAATTGAATTATCAGTTAAATCTAAAATATTTTGATAAATAAAAGGGGATCTTTTATTCTTTGAATGAAGAAGAATACAACCAAATGATTAAACGCTGTCTCCGTTGCTCTATATGCAAGTGGATTCCGCAACTACAAATCAAAAGCCAAAAGTATGCAACAATATGTCCATCCATAGATTTATTTAATTATCATGCATATAGTGCTGGAGGTCGTATTATTTTAGCTTTAGCTTTAGAAATGGGAAGGTTAAAACCCTCACAGGAATTACGGGATATTGTGTATAAATGTACTGCATGTGGTGGTTGCGCAGTTGCTTGTAAATTTTTGAATACTTTAGAACCACTAGAAATCATCATGAAACTAAGAGAAAGATTAGTTGATGCTGGATATGGCCCTATGCCTAAACAACAACAATACATCGAAGCTGTGAAAAAATTAAATAATCCCTATAATGAACCCCATGAAAAGAGGATGAATTGGCTCCCTGATGATATCACGCTTGATCCAAATGCAAAAATTCTGTATTTTGTAGGATGTACTTCATCTTATAGAAGGAAAGAAATGGCTGTAGCAGCTACTAAGATTATGCAAGCTGCTGGAGTCTCTTTCAATATTATACAACATGAAGAATATTGTTGTGGTAGCCCTGTTTTAAGAACTGGAGATGTTAAGACTTTTAAAGAATATCTTAACAAAAATCTTGATGTGATTGAATCAAAAGGAATAGAAACGGTAGTTTTTAGTTGTGCAGGGTGTTATGATACATTTAAAGTCGATTATCCTCTCTATAGAAAATATAATTTTCGCGTCCTTCATACAGTAGAATTTTTTAATGAATTACTTGAGAAGGAGCAGTTACACTTTACAAAAGAGGTGCCTTTAACAGTCACATATCATGATCCATGCCATTTAGGTAGAAATGCTGAAAAGTATGAAGAATGGGATGGTGATACCGTAAATTTAATGTCGCTGGTGTCTATTAATATTCCACCTAAACCTAAACGGACGGGTTCACAAGGTATCTATGATGTTCCACGAAATATTTTGAAAAAAATACCTGGATTAAAATTTGTTGAGATGGAAAGAATCAAAGAATACTCTTATTGTTGTGGAGCGGGTGCTGGAGTTAAATCTGCTTTTCCAGCCTTCGCACTTAAAACAGCTAAAATTAGAATAGAAGAAGCACAAGATACAGGAGCAGAAATCATTATATCAGCATGTCCCTTTTGTTCAACAAATTTACAAGATGCAATTAAAGAAAGTGGTTCTAAATTAAAATTTTATGATATCAGTGAATTAATCCTAATGGCTCTCAGATTTGATATTAAAACTTCTAAACAAATAGCAGAGGAGGTAACATAGATGGTTCTTAAGAAGGAGATTTACAAGGATTTCGAAAAAATCGTTGGGACTAAAAATATAAATGATGGTGAAGTAATGACTAATGTCTATGCATATAATTGGTGCATGGAGATCTTCAATTATATGGATGATAAAGAACCAATTCCCTTTTCCCCAGTTCCAAAAGCAATTATTTTACCATCAACAACAGAGGAAGTTCAAAACCTTGTAAAATTATGTAACAAATATGGAATCCAATTTAAAATCCAATCTACCGGTCTTGGACCCTGGAACCAGCCATCTACTGATAATTGCATCATTTTTGACATGCGTAGGATGAATAGAATCGTTAAAATTGACGAAAAAAACCTTTATGCCGTAATAGAACCATACGTGAGTGGTGCACAACTACAGGCAGAACTAATGAAATATAATCTTAACTGCCACATGCCTGGTGCCGGACCTATGGTTTCTCCATTAGCAAGTCATACTTCGATGAATGGTCCTGGTTTTACTTCTCCTCAAACAGGACATTCTGCTCGTAATGTGTTAGGTGTCGAATGGGTATTACCTGATGGAGAGATTTTAAGATTAGGTTCTCTTGGTCTTAAAAATGGATCAGATTGGTATCATGGTGATGGTCCAGGTCCTAGTTTAAGGGGGATCATGCGGGGTTGGGCAGGTGCGAAATCTGGTATTGGTGTGTTCACTCGAGTAGCTATAAAATTATTTCCCTATCCTTGTAGTACAGAATATAATGTTAAAGGATGTTCTCCTGATTATGATTTTGATATCCCTAATTTTATGAAATTATATGTAATGGATTGCGGGAACTTTAAGAAGCTCGAATCCACTATGCTAAGAGTGGAAGAGGAGGAAATTTCATTAATATGTAGTTATTTAAGTGGTTTTGCGGTAATGGCCATTTTTTCAAATTCTATTGAGAGTTTAATGGACAAACTGACAATCGGAAGGATGAAAACCCCTATTGTAGTGTTAATCGCTGGTCGCACAAAAAGAGAATTTGAATATAAACAAAAAGTTATGGAACAAATTTTACAAGAGTTTAAGTTAAAGAATATAATTGGAAAAATCTATACACCCAAACCAATTTTTTATGCTGAAGCTTTACGTTCTAATCTAGGATTGCATGGATTCATAGCTACGGGAGGTTTTCAGTCATCTAAGGGGGGAGCAGATACAGCAGCGGTATGCCTACGCAGTACGAAAATGAATATTCCTTTGAAGAAAAAATATATTAAAAAAGGAACACTCGCCAATGATTTAGGAGAAGGCACATGGATGACTTCTTACGAATCTGGACACTATTTCCATATGGAATCACCCACTATGTTTGATCAAACAGATGAAAATAGTGTTAAAGGAATGGCAGAATATATGGAAGAAAGTAATCAATTAGACTTACTTAAGCATCTTGGTGCTCCATTTTTCGTAGAAGGAACGCGAATGCATGAGTTATTTGGGCCTCATATGTCTAATTATCATATATGGCTTAGAAAGATTAAAGAAGTATTTGATCCGAATAATATTGCGGATTCTGGATTTTATATTTCACCAAGGGATTAATAAGTTAGTAATATGTCAGAAGTGAAAGTAGAAAATAAAAAAGTAAGAGGTTTTGCTGGGTTAGTTAATAATATGCTTGCCCCATTAAATGAAAATGAGAAATTCAAGGAAAAATTTCAAAATATTGATGTGAAAATTCTCATAAACGCTGTAAATGTAAATTTTGCTGCGTTAATTATTATTGATCATGGTAAATTAAAAGTAGAGAGTATCCCAAATAAACCAAAAGAAAATTTAAGAAAGAAAAATGCAGGTTGGGATGCATTCATAGAAATGGATACACAGATTTTTCTTGCATTTGTTATGAATCGAATTTCATTATTTGGAATAGCTAAAAAATGGGTAACTCGCAAAATAAGATTACAAAGAATCATAAAATTACTCAATTTATTGAAATTGTTTAAGCTATTAATACAGAACAATGAATAGAATATATTTTAAAAAAATAAGAAATAAGAGAGATTAATATTATGAGTGAAAAGATTAAAGAAAAATGGTTAGGACCTGGTCGAAAAGATGGAGAAATAAAGCCCATCCAACCTAAAGATGATGCACTACATATAGATATGAAAAGGAGAGGTACTATAGAATGGTGGTATTTTGATGCTCGCCTTGAAAATGGATATACAATTGTTGGTTTTTTTCGAGCAAAACACCAAAGAACAGGGAAAACTGGGGTAGAAATAACGGTTTATAAACCAAATGGAGAAAAAATCCAAAATATTTTCAATTATTCCCATTCTGATCTTATTGCTTCTCAAGATTTAGCAAATGTGCAAATTGGTAAAAATTATATAAAGGTTGATTATTCTAACGAAATCTTTCCTGTATATGAAGTGTTTATAGATGAAGGTGAATATGGTTTTCACTTAAAGTATACTGCATTAGTTCATGGTTGGAAACCTGGAAATGGATACATTGAGTTTGGAAAGTCAAATTATTTTGGTTGGTGCGTAACTCTTCCCCGAGCAAGCGTAGAAGGAACTATTAAAGTTCATAATGAAACAATGCAAGTAAAAGGAATTGGATATCATGATCATAATTGGTTAAATTTTAATTTTGCGCTGATAATCGATTATTGGTATTGGGGGCGGATATACTCTGAGAATTTTACCATTGTTTTTGCGTATATTAAATGTAATAAAAAAATGGATAATTATCCAATTAAAGTGCTTATGATTGCTAAAAATGAAAATGTTATCCTTAGTACTGGAGAATATGAGTTGATCCAAGATAATTTTAACTACGATGATAGGGCTGGGAATAAATATCCAAATCTTCTAAAGATTATTGTACCTCAACAGCATGAAATTATTCTTAATGTTCAAGAGATTATTGATGCTGATAATTTACTTTTTGAATTAAATCCCATCACACGTTTTATAGCAAAAAACCTCTTAAAGTTAAAACCGGGGTATTTTAGGATAAATTCTAACTTCATACTTAATATAACACATGAGGGGAAATCATATACAGAAACAGGAAGCACACTGCACGAAATGGTTATTACAAAATAAGCTGATGCTATTTCATATAAATTTTAAAAAACAGTTAACTTTCTTTTCTTTATTTTTCATCTAAAGCTTTTTTTGGAAATAATCGCTCTTTTAATTTAACTGTACTTGTTTCCATATCATAATCTACTAAGTCAACATTTGCAAGTTCCTGAACAGCCCTTAAAACAAACGCACCAGAAATTCCAGTAGTGTTCTTTATTTCCTCTCGCGACATAGATTCTTT
>CAYSZJ010000204.1:0-5755 GCA_964435435.1 uncultured archaeon | reverse complement strand
ATTCTCCGTCCATAATTCTTGCCATATAACGTCTTCCTTTAATAATCCACATAATTTTATGCCCTTCTCTTGCTTTTTTACCCCATTCAGATTTCTTTCTGCGATTTTGTTCTATAAATCGATAACCAAACAAGTCAAGATACTTGATTCCGCTTGAAAATTTTTTGATAGGATATTCAATATCATCAATTTTTACATTCTTTTTTCCTTCAAAAATAGCATTAAATATTTTTAAACCTTTTTCTTGTAGATTTTCCATAATTCAAAATCACATTATATTATGATAGTATCATGAGCTATAATATCTTCTTTCTTTTTACGTTTTTGTTAACAAGTTTTTACGTCTTGAAGATTAATTGTTGTTTTTGGAAAACTTTCACCACTATTCAATCTTTCAAATGTTTTTTTCTTTTCATTTGAGAAAAATCTAAAATCAAAATCGACTCCTATTTCCTGAAAGGATTTCTTAAGTTCTTTCTCAATAGATTTTTTAACAAAATCAAGGATCTTCATTCCAAAACTAGTAACTTTTTTCCCAAAAAATCCTAAATTAGCTAATTCTTCCTGGGCTTTAGTTAGTTCCTTATCCAAATCTTTTAGCGAACTAAAATCCTTATCCTTTTTCAGTTGATCAAGAACTTCTGGTGATTCATCTGCTAATTGTTCTTCAACATTTTTTAAAAGACTTGAAAACCAATCACTAAAGCTATTGCTTTGAGAAGAGACTCGGTTTAAAACCCAATCATCATTTATTTTGAAATCAGGCATTTTTTGTAACTACTCCCATTCTTTAACAATTTCATGATGACACACTGTAATTGAATTATTAGATGGAGCAACTAATTTGATATTTTCTAATACTTCTACATACGAAGCTAAAATAATTAGATTTTGCCCATTACCTTTTAATTCTACTCTATCATGAATTACACAGTTATCGGATATGATAGCATTTTCTATTTTAACATTTTTATTAATATATGCTTCATTATAAATTAGGCTGTCTTTAACTTCGGTATTGGAATCAATATACACATTATTACCAATAATAGCGTTTGGTCCAATTTTACAATTTTTTCTAATTACTACATTCTCCCCAATAGCGACCGGAGGATAGATTAAAGCCTTGCCTTCAACATCAAGAGTATCATCAATTAAATTCTTTTTATCAATGTTTTTTAAAATATCATTCAATAAGAGAATATTTCCTTCTAATAATTCTTCAGGCTTCCCTACATCTTTCCAAACTCCTGATATTGCATAGTGGTAAAGTTTTCCTTCATTTGCAAGCTTAGGAAAAACCTCTCTTTCAATCGAAACCTTTTTCATAGGTTCTATATATGACAAAACCTCAGGTTCAAAAAGATATACTCCAGCATTAATGGGCATTGGAACATTCTTCCCTTCTGGAGGTGTATATTCTGATTTTTCAAGGAATTTTAAGATCTTATTTGACTTTTCCTCTGTAATTAAAACCCCATATCTAGAAGGATCTTCAACGATTTTACTTGCGATTAATCCTATTCCTTTATATTGATCATGGAATTTAATCATTTGGGCAAAATCAAAATTCAAAATCACATCTCCATTTAACATGAAAAAATTCTCTTCTTGTAGCAAATCTCCAGCTAATTTCACAGCACCAGCGGTTCCCATGGGACTTTTTTCTTCTGTATACTGAATATTAATACCAAATTTTTCACCATTTTTGAAATAGTTCTGTAATATATCGCCCATTACACTAACAGCGAGTACGATATCTTTTACACCAGCAGCTTTTAATAACAAAATTTGGCGTTCAATAACCGGTTTATTCACTATGGGAATTAAAGTCTTAGGTATAGTGCAAGTTAATGGGCGTAATCGAGTTCCCCAGCCTCCAGATAGAATAATTCCTTTAGTCATTGTAAAACAATAATATAAATGTTGTATTTAATAAAGAAAATAATATACAAATTAAAAGTTATTACTGTTTTAAAATTAATTCTGAGTATAGATTTTTGAATTAAATTTCTCTTGTTTCAATATTATCTTCACTTTCAATTTTCATTTTTTTATTGTTAATGTGCCTTATATCTGAAAATATCCATACTGCAAGTAAGATAATTGACTGTAAAATTAGACTGCTTATGAAAAGTATATACATTCCAAATAATTCTGCTAAAGGCCCAGAAAGGATCATACCAATAGGCATAATAGAAAAAGCGATCGATACTACAATTGAAAAAACACGTCCCTGTGTTTCTGGCGGAACTTTAGTTTGTATGATTGTAAGGAACATAGTATTTGCGATAGGCATCATAGATGCATGAATTAAGAACCCAATACCAATCATGAAGAAATTACCGTGTGGAGCGAGCGTTGTAATTAAATAACCAACAATTCCGATAATTATAGTTTCTAAGATTATCAATTCCTTATTCTTCCACTCCTTCTTAGCTGAACTTATAGCAGCTCCAATAACAACACCCGCTTGAAACATTGCTAATACAAACGCATAATCTAATGCTACACCTGAATGATTTTCACTAACAAATAAAGGCATTAATGTATTGAATGGATTATTTAGTAGATTTATTATCGAAATTAATACTAATAAGGTAAGAAGCCCTGGTACTGTCTTAAGAATATTTACTCCAAATTTCAATTCTTTGAAAAAAGGTTCCTTATCATTTTCATTAGAACTTGTTTTTAGCGTTGGAATAGTAATTAGAAGTAATGGAATAATTGCTAAAATAAAAGTACCAATATCAATCCAGAGAATTTGTTCAATCATCAAAAATAGTAATAATGTTGCTGCGACTACCGGTCCTATCGTGCGTATCATTCCAGTAAATAAGTAATTTATTCCATTCATTCTACTCAAATGTTTTTTCGGAATCATTATTGGAATAATTGCGTTTACAGTTGGATAATGAATTGCTTGAAAAATAGCGCGCACTGTATTTAACATTATGAGAAGCCATACATTTTCAATGTCTAATAAAAAAATAATAAATATCCAAAAAGTAGTAAAAGCTTGAAGAAAATCAGTTAATCCTATCGTTATTTTCCGATTCCGTCTATCTATAAAGACACCCATAAACGGAGTTAATATTACCATTGGAAGGGAAGAAGAAAATGCAGCAATTGATAGATATATTGCACTTCCCGTGGTATCAGCAATCCACCAAGTAATGACGAATCCTATTATTGATGATCCTAATAATGAGAATAGTTGACCAAGCCAAAAAAATAAATAGCTTTTAAATGTCTTGTCACTAGGTTCTGATTGCATTGATTGGGTATAAAACTTACTTAAATAACTTTATCTTCTAAAAATTAGAATGTATTATTTATTTTATTACTCGAATTTCTATTATTTTCGATTTGTATAATCACATTTCTTAATAAAATTAAACATTAATTTTTGGTATAAAAAATAAAAAATAGAAAATTCGAATTTTACAGAGGAAATTATGAATTCTTCTGTAATTATTATTTAATAACCATTTCTGGATTTTCCATAAAAGCTTATCTTTTAAACTCAATCTTCTGATACCTCTTTAACTTGTTCGATTCTTATATACTTGCATCTATCACATTCAATCACATCAAATTCAAATTCTTGGGTATCTTTTATAATTCCTTGCAGTCTTCTCTTAATTTCTATTATGAAGCTATAATCTAACGAGACATTAAGATGTCCTTTTTTACATGTAGGACAATCTCCTTTACTTAAATCTTCGTATTTTCCTTCATTCTCTCTCTTATAAAGCTTTCTAAATTTGATACTGTCGTAAAAAGTGTTTATCCTTCTTCCTAACCGCTGTTCTAAATGGTCAATAAACTCCTCATTTACTTCATCTATGATAAGAAATGTCCTGTGTCTCGTATCACGATTGAAATAATGGTCTTTCAGCTCATTACATATCCAACAATCTTCTGGTGGAGTGGAAGCGATTCTCTCTACTTCTTTAGGGGTTAAATAGAATTCTTTGCTCATGAGATGATCACTCCCGCGTAAATCTAATATCAATGGAATACTTACTTTCTTTAGTCTTTGGAATGGCTGCTAAGTCATCTAACATTTCTTTAAACTCATTATACTCAAATAATAACTCTTCAAGTGTATTTCTGGTAGAATAAAAGATTCGATTTAATAAATCCTCAAACCATTCTTTTAAAACGGGATCTTCGTGAAGAAGCTCTTTAATCTTTCTGTAATTCTCATCTTTTCTTATAATTATATTCATATTATACAACCCTCATGTTAATATATAATGTTTATTAATAATGCTTACTAATATTAATATAGTTACCTATGTTTATAAATATTGTTCATTAATACATATATGAGAAAATAAAAATTACCTGAACCTTCATGTCTAATCCTGAAATAAAGCAAAAACTGTTAGATTTCTTAGAGGAATCATATCCAAAAGATTTTTCCATACAAGAAGTCGCAGATGGCACAGGTTATCATCGGAATACAATAAGCACTTATTTAAAGGTGCTAGAGGCTGGGGGAAAAATCTTTATCACCCGAACCATTAAGGGTGTGAATTTATATTCATTTGTAAAAGAGAAATAATGAGTTAAGAATTCTTATTCTAGTAAATTTGTACTCTTTCTTGAAAAAAGAAGGATAGAAGATTCATCTCTATGAATGAATAGTGAGATATATTCAACCGGACTTATAGGTAAGTGTGGTAAGCATAATCCCTTAATGATTCTTCTATAACATTTATTAAAATAGATTTCTCGTCTCTTTCCTTTTACCTCAATTTGTTCTGCAAAGTAAATACAAGGTCTCGTATAATGATGCTTTTTGCTTTCATGATAGAGACATGCAGCAGCAATACCCAAATAAGAATATCCGTAAATTAATTTTTTCGATTGTGCTTCAATAAATAACTTTATAGCATCTTTCATAACACATTTTGGAAGATCTAAATTTGTAGCAATCCTTTTTAATTGATAAAAGCCCTCTTGGAGACATTTCTCTCTGCTAGATCTAAATTGCGTATGCTTTCGA
Source organism: uncultured archaeon (assembly GCA_964435435.1). Lineage (GTDB taxonomy): Archaea > Asgardarchaeota > Lokiarchaeia > Sigyniarchaeales > SOKP01 > Loki-b32. The sequence goes on along the minus strand of CAYSZJ010000204.1, from coordinate 738 downwards.
TATATTTGTCGCTTCCTTGGATCTCTTACCTTTCTAAAATCAATGACTGTGGGTAAACTAAATTGTGACTCAAAATCTAATATTGGTGGACCAGTTCGAGCTCTTTTTTGCATTTCATCAGTAGTGAAATATCGTACTCCTGGTCTTGCTATATCAATCATTTTTTCACTTAACACTAAACCACATCCCCTGCAGACAACATCCCCCCTTCTTGTAAGAATTATAGAGTCTTTTATATTAAATTCAGGACAAGAATTAGACTGAATAATTTTCCTACGTTTTGTAATCATAATACCATATCCATTATAGTTTTCATTATACTAATTATTATAATGAAATTCAAATATTTAAATATTATACTCACTATAATAATTTTGAGTATAATAAATAATATAATTAAATCTAAAAGTAATGAAATTATGAGTGGAGATTCAGCAAAGTTCCATAAATTTAACAAATCAACTTCAGCAAGAGTAACGATACCCATACGAACGGCAAAATTGTTAAATTGGGAACATAAAGATGATATCAACATGGTAATTAAGACAATTGAAATTGAAGGAACTCATTATACCGGACTTTTTCTCTTCAAAAAAGAAGAATAAATGATCGAAAAATCTTCTAATAATTTTAAGTCCTCTTTTTGTTTATAAAGGTCTGACCATAAAAAGATATGAATTTAAATTCCAAAAAATGAAAATGAAAAAAACAATCCTATTACAGAAATTAATAGTCTAA
>CAYSZJ010000203.1:0-5756 GCA_964435435.1 uncultured archaeon | reverse complement strand
TCTGTGAGCAAGGAGCCTGTTGATGTTATAAATTGGAGCGCTTCAAATTGGAAATTAAGAATCTCAACGGAAGGAGAAGAAATAGAAGTTCCATGCTTTTATATGCTTAACACAGGATTTACAACGGGAGAGGGTATAACAGCTCCTCTAGTTTATGTTGGCACCGGCCAAAAAAAAGATTTTAAAAATATAGATGTCAAGGGCAAGATTTTAGTTGCTGATATACAAATTCCAACTTTACCTTTAGGTAAATTGATCAGCTTAGCAAAACTGTATTATGTTTCTGATCCAACAAATTCAATTGACAAAACTACTGAACTCATCTTAACATTTGTGTTATCAAATTTACCTCCTCAGGCTTTAGGAGGAAAAAGAAGAGAAGATTCTGTATATTGGCGAGCATTCGATAGAGGTGCGGTAGGATTAATATTAATTTTAAGGGATTATCCTTCCAATATTAATAGTCATTGGGGTCCTTATGATGGGGTTATGAAGCCTATTCCAGCGTTATTTGTAGGAAAATATGACGGAATAAAGGTTCGAGAGTTAGTACAGTACAACAATTCTCAAGGCACTATAATACTTGAAGGATTTCAAGAACCAAGTGTAGCACATAATATTTGGGGCATTTTACCTGGCAATTCAGAAGAAATGATAATGATTTCAAGTCATCATGATTCAGCATTTAAGGGAGCTTCTGAGGATGGCACAGGAATAGCTATGGTATTATCACAACTAAGAGCGTGGTCAAGAATTCCAAAAGACAATCGTCCCAGATCTTTATTATTTTGCATATCTGCGGGACATCTATATGGAGGGATAGGTGCCGAATCATTTGCCCGTAAATATAAGGACATCTTGTTAAGAAATGTACTTGTAGACGTAAATTTAGAACATATGTGTGCGAAAGAAGTTGTAGAAGACCCAGAAACACATAATTTTAAAATAACTGATAATCTAGCAATGGGTGCAGTTTTTATCTCACGAAATAAAAATTTAGTAGCACCTGTAATTAAGGTGTGTAAGGAACACAAGATTGAGAGAATGATGTTAATTCCAGATAACTTTTTTGCAACTCCTCCAATTGGAGAAGCGGGACACTTTGCGATTCAAGCAGATTTAAAAGTTATTCATTGGATCAGGTCTCCATATTATTTACTCACAGCAGAAGATACACTCGATAAGATTGATTTAGATAAACTACATTCCACTGCTCAATGCATATCTGACTTAATCAATTCATTGATGTCTATGCCAAAAGAACACTATTAAAATTTACAAAGACTAGATTATAGCTCTCGGTTATCACTTTTTTTACTTTGATTTAAATTAAAATAGTCATTAATGAGGGTATAAAATTTTTTTAATACTTCTTCGCCTCGACCTGTTGTTTGATATTTTGTACTATCACCATCATTTAATTTTTCAATTAATTTTCGAGATAGGAGAAATTGAAGTGTTTCTTTTATCGCACTCGTCTTTAAACGTGTTTTTCGTAATAACCATGTCTGAGTTCTTTTTGCCCTTAGGCAAAATTCCAATACTTCAGACCAGATTTCAAATTTACTACGTCTTGAAGAACTCATTGATATATCACCAAAATAACATTTACGGGGGCTCCTCCTCATCAAAAAAAATTGAATTTTCTGAAGAGAATTTTTCTAATTCTTGAGCCCATTCTTCTAATTTAGGGAACAATTTTTCCCATTTGACGACTTCGCTTCTTATTTTAATTGAAGTCATCAAATTCATTAACCAAAAGACTAGCATTGATAGAAATAATATTACCATACAGAAATTTATTAAAAAATTCCCATTTCCAGCACCCAAAAGGCGTGTAAATAAGAAAATAACATAAAAACCCGAAATGAAATTAAGGAATAAGAAAGTACTCACTAATTTAATCAATGTTGTTTTTTCTTTTGAATAGCGATTAAAAAAAGCATAAAAATTGGCAATATATGGGACAATTCCGTCGTAGAGAGCAGTTCGTGTTTTTTTATCACCCTGTTTAAGAGAACGATTTCCTCTGATTATGAATAAACCGTAAAAAATTATCTGTATTCCTATTTGAATTATTAGTAAGGAAAGAACCGTAGTTAGAATAATAGTCACTATAGTTCCAAATAAGCCATATCTTTGAGATAGATCAGTCGTTGTTTGTCCTGTAACAAGTAAATATATCCATAGAATAATAAACCCTAAAGCAAATAAAAATAACAAGATTAACGAAGAGAAATGAATTTTAAATAACTGGTTTATTCTTTTTAATTTTGTATATAATGATTTTTGGTTTTGAATTAATCCCTTTTTTTCATTTTCGATTTTTTCCATAATTTCACCTTAAAAGTTATTATGATATACAAGGGAGCAATAATATTTAAGTATGTAAGGATAAATCGTGACTAAGGACCTATAGTCCTCACTAAATAATGAATTATGATCCACTTTGACAATATGGACAAAAGAATCCTCGCCGCCCAGATATATCATAACGTTTGATTTCATTATCACAAATGGGACATCGTTCTTCTTTCTTGCGGTGAGGGATTAAGAAATCTCTTGGAAAAGCACTTAAATTACCTTCTTTTTCGATTCCAAATTTTAGAACTTCCTTAATATTTTCAAATAACTCTTTCGCTTTTTTCTCATTTACGGAATCCATTTTAGTATATGGATTTATTCTTGATTTGAATAAAATTTCATCAGAATAAATATTCCCAATACCCGCAATAAAACTTTGATTTAATAATGCATTTTTAATAATAGCAGATCTTCTCTTCGTTGCTTCTTCAAAGTCTTCAAAACTCATTTTCAAAGCATCAGGTCCTAATTTTTTCTTTTCGATAAATTCCTCAGTTATTTCTACAATATCTAATCTTCCAAACATTCTACGAGATTTATAAGCTAAATTAAAACCATTTTCAAATTGAAATATGACTTTACTGAATTTTGGTTCATCTTCTTTCTTATGATAATATTCTAAATCTCCAGTCATGCCAAAATGCATAATAAGATATCTTGGATTGAGATACACAAAAATATATTTACCATGCCGCATTGTGGATTCGAATCGGCTATCTTTTAGAGATTTTATTAAATCTCTTTCACTTACATTCAAAACTCTGTTATCATTTACTTTTATGATATCAATGACTTGCTTTAAAGATGTTTTATCTAAATATCGTTTTAAAGTCTCCACTTCTGGCAGTTCTGGCATAATTATAAGATGTAATTATTTATTAACTAAAAGTTTAATGCGATCATAAAATGGACATACTATTTTATAAAATATAATTAAAACTTTTTAGTAGGTTATTTTAATCTTATTTTATATGACAGAGCTAAAAACCAAACCCACTGATAAAAGTGTAAAAGAGTTTCTAAATAAGGTTGAAAACTCGAGAAGACGAGATGATAGTTTCAAGGTCTTAACGCTAATGCGAGAAATCACTCAGGAAAAACCGATAATGTGGGGTGATAGCATCGTGGGATTTGGGAGTTATCATTATAAATACGCGAGTGGACGAGAGGCGGATTGGTTAGCAATTGGATTTTCCCCCAGAAAACAATACCTTACTATTTATATCATGGATGGATTTGAAAATTATGAGGATTTACTTAAAAAGTTTGGAAAATATAAACTGGGTAAGTCTTGCTTATATATAAATAAACTAGAGGATGTTAGTATTCCCGTTCTGAAAGAATTAATAAGTGAATCTGTAAAACATGTAAAAAAACTTTAGACTTTAAATAATTCGGTTGTGAGATATCTTTCTCCAGTATCACACAAAATTACAACGATATTTTCTCCTTTTCCGAAATCTTTTGAAGCCTCATATATAGCAGCCCACGCGTTTGCTCCAGAAGATATCCCGACAAAGATACCCTCCAATCGTGCCAATTTTCTAGCAGTAGCAAGTGCATCTTCATATTCTACTCTTATTACTTTATCGATAACTTCTTGGTTTAATACATCTGGAATGAATCCTGCTCCAATTCCTTGTATTTTGTGAGGACTTGGAGTGCCTCCAGATAATACAGGCGAATCTTTTGGTTCCACAGCATAGACTTTTAATCTGGCGCTAACTCTATCCTTTAAAATTTCACCAACCCCTGTGATTGTTCCACCCGTTCCTACACCTGCTACAAATCCATCAATTTGACCTTCTAAATCGTTAAAAATTTCCTTAGCTGTAGTTCTTCGATGAATATCAGGATTAGCGAAATTTTTAAACTGTTGCGGAATGAATACGTTCCCTTTCTGTTTCGATAAATCTTCTGCTTTTTCGATAGCAGTTTTCATACCTCCCGAAGCTGGGGTTAATTCTATTTCCGCTCCATATGCTTTCAAAATCTGCCGTCTTTCCATAGACATGCTATCGGGCATTGTAAGAATTAATTGGTATCCTTTCGCAGCACAAACAAGGGCTAATCCTATTCCCGTGTTTCCAGATGTTGGTTCTACAATTATAGTATCTTGCGATATCAATCCTTCTTCCTCTGCTTTTTCAATCATAGACATTGCAATTCTATCTTTCACACTACCTCCAGGATTAAAATATTCCAATTTTGCATAAATAGGAGGCTCGATATTTTCAGCAATTCTATTCAATTTCACTAACGGAGTTTTGCCTATTGTTTCAATTATATTATTATATATTCCCATATACTTAACACATCATTTTTAAGAATTTTACATAATAGATTCTAAATCCCATCTCCATATTCTCCAAAATAAATTTCAATATCTTCTTTTTTCTTTTCTTTTTCCTTTTCGTTAAAAATCCTATTCTCTAATTCTTTTATTCTTTTATCCAAAGTTTTTATTGTAAGTGTGAGAGGATCAGGTAAATCACCATGACGCAAATCTATTTTCTCGATTTTTTCACCCTCTCTTGTAACAACCTTACCAGGTACACCCACTACGACTGAATTTGGTGGTACATCGGTCACTACTACAGAATTTGCTCCAATTTTTACATTGTCGCCAATATTAATTGGTCCTAGAATTTTTGCTCCAGTACCTACAACAACATTATCGCCTAAGGTAGGATGTCTTTTAATAGGGGCAATATTAGTGCCTCCTAAAACTACTCCTGAAAATATAGTGACATTATTCCCTATCTCAGTAGTCTCGCCAATAACGCAGCCTGTTCCATGATCTATAAAGAATTCACTTCCTATTTCCGCACCAGGGTGAATTTCTATTCCGGTTAACTCTCGGGCAATCTCAGATATGTATCTCGGGACAAATGGCATTCCAATCTTCCAAAAAAAATGTGCTATACGATATAAGAGTATCGCTTTTATCCCAGGATAACTTGTCAATACCTCAATAAGAGATCTTGCCGCTGGATCCTTGTTAAAAGCGACATTTACATCTGAAATGAAAAAATCTAATATTTTTTGTAAATATAGATCAATTTCTTTATGTTTCAAATCAGTTATTTGAAAATCTAAACCTAAAACGCATTCAGCACAAAATTGTTTTCCAGATTTATTTTCTAAAGCAAGGCTTTTCCCACAATTTAAACAGCGTAATAAATCTTCTTTTTCCATTTTAAACAGTTTAAACTTTATAGAATCTAAAACTATTTGCGATTAATAAATATTATTTTCGAAAACATCAAATAATTTGTTATTATAGAAAATAAATTAAAGAAATTTAGATTCTGATTAGAAAATGTTTTATAAAAAGTATAAATCTAAATTACAATATAATGGTTCATAACCGTTTTAAACGGTCTTCTTGA
>CAYSZJ010000202.1:0-5770 GCA_964435435.1 uncultured archaeon | reverse complement strand
TTATTAATTAAGAAAAAATCATTTATATATACACAAGATTTAGGAATTAATCAATTATTTATTAAAAAAAATATTATTTACTATTTACCGATAAACTCGGGTTCTTTTTTCTCTATTAGTGCAAAAACACCTTTTTTATAATCTTCCGTTTCTGCTGACTTTATCTGCATTTGGCGTTCATTTTCGAGGTGTTCTTCTAGTGGTGTGCTTAATGCTTCGAAGAATAGTTCTTTAGTCCTTGCATATGTTAATGTGGGACCGTTTGCTAACCTTTGTGCCCATTGCATTGCAACTTCTCCTAATTTTTCATGAGGTACAATCTCATTAATTAAACCAAGTCCTTTCAATTCCTCTGCAGAATAAGTATCTCCAAAAAATGCCATTTGAGTTGCCTGTTGCCAAGTCAGTTGACGACTAAGAATAATTGTTCCTGCAAATCCTGGAATTAAACCCAATTTACAAAATGATTGCCGAAATTTTGCTTTTTCAGAAGCAATGACAAAATCACATGAGAAAGCTAAATTCATTCCCGCTCCCACAGCCCATCCATTAACGGCTGCCACAACTGGTTTTGGATACTTGCGTAAAAATAAAGCGATTTTATATAAAACTTTTGTTAGATCATCCATAACATTCCCAGATGTGCCATTCTCTATACTTGATTTAAACAACTTTATATCTCCGCCAGCGGAAAATGCTCTTCCTGATCCAGTAATTATGATACATCTAATTTCATCCTTTTCTTTTAGAGATTCTAATACATCGAATAATTGTTTCGCTGTTTCTTTATTTAAAGGATTAAGATTATCAGAATCTATAAATTTGACTATTGCAATATTTTCATCTATAACTATATCAATTCTTTTTTCCATAAACTATTAACCTTAAATTTTATATACTAAATCTTTTATCAAGTTTATTTAAAATATTATCAATAATTTAAAAACTTATGAAGTTAGGTCGATCGATTGATGAATTTAAAGTTGGAATGAGAGCAGAATTCTCACATACATTTACTCAAAAAGAAACAGAATTTATGGCAGATTTAATAGGCGACCATAACCTTTTTCATTACGATGGTGAATTTATAAGAAATACACATTTTAAAAAGCCTATTGTGCATGGTTTACTTGTAGCAGGAATGAGTTGTCATTTTGGTGGTGATATATTTCCTGGACCTAGATGTCTCGCTGAATCCATGATATTTAAATATTTAAAACCAGTATATTTCGGGGACACTGTTAGAGCTATTGCTGAGATTATAATGGTTGATCAAGAAAATCGCAGATTAACTTTCTCAATGAAATGTTACAATAAAAAAGGCGAAAAGGTTCTTGAAGGTGAAATAACGGGATCAATGTTCCAAGTAACAATATAGATTTAATTCTTAAATTATTACAATCGATCTGATTTTTAAATAATTATTATATGAAGAACAATATAGCTCTAATTAAAAAAGAAGATAAAATTACTTATCTAAATAAATAGTCCATTCTGGTTTTAATATGAAATATTGATCTATAGCATCTTTCATAGTTCTACGGCAAATTTCTATTTCTCTTAGGGTGGGTGGATCAATTTGTTTCACTTTTTTACCAACTTTTAAGTCCCAGCCCGTGTTCTCTTTCACTTGATCTATTGTAATATTTGGATGTAAAGCATCTAGATAGGCTTCTTTTGATTTAGGATCAAACTTCATAATACAGAAAGGTGTGACAATAACATCTGGACCGGTATCTGGAGGATAACCAGCTTTTACTCTACTATCAAATCCCTCTAAGTAACCAGGATCAGTTATGAAATCTAATCTTTCGGGTAATCTACGTTTTGTATGGTCATCTATAAGCCATATTAATCTCTTTGCCATACCTGCAATTTCAGTTGCTCCACCACCACCAGGTAAACGATAAATCGGCTTTTCATATGGTCCAACTACAGTAGTATTGCAGTTTCCATACTTATCAACCATAGAAGTACTCAATAATGCCACGGTTATTTCACCTCTCTGAAGAATTGATAAAGCATCGATAGAGTCCCCCACAAATAAAGAATTTGGAACTAAGACAGGATCACTAATTGAGTAAGGCATTTTAATTGGTCTGGGAAGTTCATCTTGAAATAACCCAACTTCTAGCACAGAGAAAAGATCAGGGCAGTGGAGTAATTTAGCCATGTGGACAGCAAGAAAAGGCCAGTGAAAAGCATTAAATACAATATCATCATTTTTAATCTGTCTACATGCAGACACTAACATCATTTCAAAACCAGTATATTCTTTACAAAACTCTCTATCATTAGAACCCATAATCAACAGCTCCTTGTATTATACTTTTAGCTTTTAGAAATTTTATTTTATCCTCTCCTAAAACCTTCAAATATTCCTGTCGATCTTCGACTCCAGTTATCCATTTTTCAAGCCAATTTTCCCAATCTTCTATAGTTTTAGTTTCTTTAGCATAATTAAATCTATATTCTAAGTCTGTATAGTAAAAACCCTGCACACTGCTAGGATGAGCACCCCAGGGTTCATGTACGACAGCATCAACCTTATGGGCTCCAACTATTGTACGTTCGGGTGATTCCATAATGACTTTTTTATCCACAATCTCTTCGGCTGCAACAATAATTCTTTTACACGCATTGATTCCATATTTAGTATCTCCTATTAATCCCCACAGTTGGGCATTTCCTTCGCTATCTGACCGTTGAACCTGAATCACACCAACATCAGGATTTATTGCTGGAACAACACATATCTCTTCCCCGGTGAAAGGGCATTTCACTCTTGCAGCCTTTAATCCAACTTCTTTTGGATGATCAAAAATGCCTGTGCCAATAATTGAACGAATTGGTATAAACGGGATCCCCATATAACCGGCAAAAAAGGACATATTTATCATAAATAGCGATTGTTCATTATATATTATTTTTTGAGGTATTCCTTTTTCCATAGCTCTTTTGAGATTCCATGCTGGTTGTGGACCGGTACCATTCCAACAATGTGAAGTAACGATGTGATTAGTAACTCCCGCACCTATTAATTGATCGAAGAGGATTCCTCCACCACACTTGCACACTTTAAGACTTCTTATATCTTGTCTAATAATTTCATGAGCAGCAGAAAAGGTCATGCCATTCCCAAATCCACCAAAGAAAACAAAATTATCATTATTAACAAACTTACTTATCGCTTCTTTCATGTTCATTAATTTATCGGAAATATTATTCACCTTTACATAAATGTTTAGACCACATCATAATTCGATAATATGTAATTTACTTTTAGACCATTTAAAAATTTATACATTTAGCTTAAATGGTCTTTAAGTGGACTAAATTAATAATGTAATAATTAAAACAAACTTTTTTAGAGAATTAATTATTCTTCTCTTATTTAAGGTGAATTTATGAGTAAGGAAAAATGGTCAATTACACTTACGGAATATTTCATTAGATAATGAACAAAATGAAAAGCAAGTGTTTAGCGAAAATATATACAAAAAATTAAGGTGTGAATGAAATTAAATGAATTTGTTATTTTTTAATAAATATAAAGTTATAATTTGAATTGCAAGTATAAATTTTTCTGTAATTCAATATTTTCTATGAAAACTACCAATTAGTTTAAATAAATTTAAATGAAAAAGTTAAAGTTAAAAAAAATCATAATATAAATAGAAGAAACCATGAATTATGTAGTTGGAAATTTGGAAGACCCCGTATTTAGACCTCCTTCTGAGTGGAATGCTTTATTGATTGCTGTAACGAATGGATGCACTCATAAATGCACATTCTGCTCTATGTATAGATCAAAAATTTTCTCTATTCGTAAAGATATCGAAGAAATCAAAAAGGATGTTAAAATAGCGGGTGCATTTTATGGAAATCGAGTACGTAAAATATTTTTCGAAGATGGAAATGCTTTTGTTGTTAAACCTGAGATTCTTACTGAGTTAACCGAATATTGTTATAAAATTCATCCAAATCTCAAAAAAGTTAGTTCATATGCTCATGCCAAAGATATCATAAAAAAATCCGATGAGGATTTAAAAAAACTAGCAGAAAGCGGATTTACGATGGTTTACGTGGGCATTGAAAGTGGAGATGATGAGGTTCTAAAAGCTTGTAAAAAAGGAGCTACACAAGATGAATTTACTCTTGCGGCTCAAAAGTGCTATAAAGCAGGAATTTCTTGGTCCGGTATTTTTCTATTAGGACTTGCAGGAAATGATCCTGAAAAAAGTAGAAAACATGCCATTGAATCTGCTAAATTGATTAATAGAATGGCTCCACCAACTCCAATTAATTGGTATATATCACCTTTAACATTAGGTATTACTCCCGGAACTGAGTTGTGGACACAAAAATCAACAGGAGAATTCCAACCGTGTTCTAGTACTCAAATTTTAGAAGAATTATATACAATGATAGAATACACATCTGATGATTTGCAGAAGTGCATATTTAACACAAATCATGCATCAAATTATTTAAGTTTGAAAGGAGAATTAGGGAGAGATAAAAAAAAATTTTTTAAAATAATTGAAACAGGCATTAAAAACCCAAGCATACGTCGACCTGACTATCTTCGTGGATTATAAAAATTCTAAAACTGTTTCATCTTATATTTTCTTATAGTCCATTTGCCCAAACTCTATAATATACCCGAGGACGTCAGTTGTATCGTAATATACAAATTTATTTGTCTCAATTATACCTATATTATTTTGTTTGAAACCCATCGAATCCCATTCTTTAATTTTCTTATCAACATCTTCAACTTGAAACCCGATATGATGAAGACCAACATTACCATCCTCTAAAAACTTATAAAAAATCGAGTTCTTATCTTGAGGTTCAATCAAATCTATCCGTAGCTTTCCAATCATAGATCTTGCTACTTTTACTATAATATAATCAAACCAAATAAATTTCTCTATTTCAAAAAGCATCTTGAATTTTTTAACTGCTTCCTCAACATTTTTAAATACAAACCCAAAATGATCGACCTCACCGAACAATGATTTAAATCACTCCTAATATATTTAATATTAAAAATATCTTTCTTTAGACTTAAAAATTATCTTTAAAAAAAATAGAAAGAGAAAGTAGAAGTACTATTCTACGTACGTTATTGCCTTTCTTAATGCCTTTTCTGCATCTTTTATGATCGTTTCGATAATATCTGAGACGCTGGTGATTTTGTTTACTATTCCTATGCTTTGACCTAATAAAACACCTCCGTTTTCCATATCACCTCTATAAGCTGCAAAAGAGGCATCTGTCTCTTTTCTCAATTCTTCGGCAAGTTCTTCCTTTGATAGTGAAGCTTGATGTTCTTGGTATTTTTTTTCTACAGCCATTTTCTCTTCTTTACTTTGTACTACTCTATTTGATAAAGATAAGGAAAATTTATTCTCCCATAGCCTAATGGTTCCGAATTTTCCCGTTGTTACAAGCGTATCTTGAGCTTTAGCTGATGGGATCACATTCTTATAGTTTTCATGAAATTCACTTTCTATAGACGCAATAAATCTCGATCCCATATTAATCCCTCCTGCACCAAGAGCTAATGCTGCAGCTAATCCAGTTCCTGTTGCAAGTCCCCCACAAGCCATTTTTGGAATATCTGGATGTTTTTGCTGTACTTGTTGCAATAAGACCATAGATCCAACTTTTTCATAGGATTGATGGCCGCCCCCTTCGAAACCTGTTACCACAAGCCCGTCACACCCGGCTGCAACACATTTATCTGCTAACCAAAGTGCAG
>CAYSZJ010000201.1:0-5771 GCA_964435435.1 uncultured archaeon | reverse complement strand
TATTTCTTTATATTTTTCTAAAAGAGAGTGAATAGAATGACCCCATCCATTAATTTTATTATGATATAGCAATGCTTTCACTGCTTTTTCTGCTGCCTGGTGACAATGAAAAACTACAGTATTGAATCTATCATTCTCAAATAAAATCTTAGCATTTTCTAGATCCCAGTTTGCTTCCTCTAGCCAATTGGCTGTTCGCTCATTCATGAAAGAGATGTTATTTTTAAAAAGTTTTTCTATATTAAATATATCCTTTCAATTTTAAAAAACTAGGTAGAAAAGGAATTTCATGGAAAATGTCTTCAAAAAAAAGTGAAACATAATTAACTGAATTTTCTTCACAACCACATTTAATTTATAGAAAAATAGATATTATTTCAAAACTTTTTTTTCAAAACAATATTTTTAACGATAATAATTTGGTATTTGTGAATTAAAGTTGAATCTTTCCTCAAATATTAATAGAAGACAGGAAATCATAGCCTATGTATTATTAATCTTAACTATGATTATTTGGGGAGGAACTTGGCCATTAGGTCGATGGTTAGTATCTGAAGAAGTTGGGGGAGCAACCATCCCTCCACTAATGATAGCTGCGATACGTTATTTCTTAGCAATAATTTGCTTTTTTCTTATTCTTAAATATAAAGAAGGAACTTTAAATTGGCAATTTGCAAAGGAAAATTGGAAAATTCTAACTTTCATGGGGCTATTGTCTGTAACTATTTATCAAGCAGGATACCTTCTAGGTGAAATTTTCACTTCTGCGAGTGATGCTAGTATAATGGTCGCAACAAATGCAGTTTGGGTTGTAATTCTTTCCAGTGTATTCTTGAAAACAGAATTTTTTACTTGGAAAAAAGCCACTGGGACTCTGTTAGCATTTATGGCTGTGATCATCGTTGTAGGATTCTCCCCAAATGTAGATGTCCCTAATCGAATCCTAGGAGATATTTTAATATTAGGAGCCGCATTTGCTTATGCAACTTATACTGTTACATCACGTTATTTTTTAAATAAAACTCAAAATGATCCTGAACTATACCAACCTAGTTCTTTATGGATAATGACCTGGGTATCTTTTTTTGGATTTTTAATAACCACTCCTATAGCATTACTTATTAGCCCTGAATATCTTAATCCGCTGGAATATTTTACCATTCCAACTCGTATATGGATAGGGATTGCATATTTAACATTTCTTTCCACAGTAGGCGCATATACGTTTTATTTAGAAGGAGTCAAGCGATTGAATGCTAGTAGAGCAGCAATTTTTCAAACTCTAGTTCCTTTATTCGGAGTAATCTTTTCTGCTATATTTTTACAAGAACAATTCGATGTTTTCATCTATCCCTTTACCTTATTTTTAGTAATATTAGGAATAACTCTTGTAAATCTCAAATCCTCCCATAATAAGGGAGAAAAACATATTAAGAATGGAAATAAATAATATTACTATTTTAATACTAAGTCAAAAATCTCACTTAACATTATTCTTAAAACATAGCATAATATCTTGAAAGAGAAGTTATTGAATTACACTTAATTTAAAAAAACAATCCTGAAACATCAATATAATATCAACTATATGTTTATATACTCTTATTTTTTTCTACAAATAAGGAGAATGAATGAGAATAAAGATTATTATAAGCTTTTAGGTATTGATAAAGATTCTACTGAAGAAGAAATTAAGTTAGCATATAGAAGATTAGCTAAAAAATATCATCCCGATCTTAATAAGACAGACCCTCAAGCGAAAGAAAAATTTATAGAAATAAAAGAAGCTTATGACACGTTAATAGATCCTGTAAAACGTAAAACATATGATCAGATAAAACATAGTCCTCAAACCTTCGATTGGAGTGATCTATTTAGAACTACAGATTTTAGAGTTTTTAGAGAAATATTGATGGAAATTTATAGAAATAGAACTCCTTATTATAATCCACCTCCTGAAGGTATGTATATCTAAAAAATCTTTATACTATTCATTTGGGCAATATCTTAAAGGAATAATGGTATTATTTTTAAAAAAAAATAATATAAATTTCTTATATCATTATTCCATTTAAATCAGTTTCGTTAATTAATATTGAATTTTACTTTAGGTTATGTTATGTCTAATTTATCAAGATCTAACTTAGTTGATAAAATAAAATCTGAATATAATAAAAAATTGAAAGAGTTAGAAGCTAAATTGGCAATAAAACATAAAGAACTGAATAAAATTGAAAATGAAATTGCTCATGATACAAAAAGGGTTGACCATTCAAATATCTCTCCATTAAAATCAAAAAAAGCAGAATTAAATACCACTATTGCATTCTTAAAAAAAGAAATAAATAAAGTTGGTAAAGAAAAGATTAAAAAACTAAGAAAATTATAAAGAATGGTTTTCTAATCAATTTGGAATAACCTATTTATTTACTCCCGTTTTTAAAAAGGAAAATCTTTTCTCACTCTTCAGTTTGTTAAGAACTTTTAATCTAAAAACATACTATCTGTAAGTATCCAAACCGGAGGATCTCTTTTGAGCCCTTTTTCATTAATACCGTTATTTGGAGTGATCCTCTCTGCTCTATTTTTACAGGAAGAATTCGATTTCTTCATCTATCCTTTTGCCCTATTACTAGTTATATTAGGGATTACTCTTGTAAACCATAAATAATCCCATAATAAAAAAATAGAAAAAAGCTAAATAGTTATTTTTGGAGTAGAATTTCTTTCAATCCAGTTAATCTAATTCAAACTTTAATGAATCCTTCCTTTAATATTTCTTATTGCTGCTTCCCTCATATTTTCCGCTGGGATTTTAGCGTGTTTTTTTACCATCGTTATAGCTTCATTTTTACAGTTAAAAGCACACACACCACAACCTATACATCTCTTCGTGTTGATCTCAATACGCTTGTTTTCAGTATCTTCATCAACAAGTTCAATGGTATACATAGGACATAATTCAGTACATTTTTTACAAAATACACAATTCTCTATATCATATTCTGGAATGAAATTTGAACTAGCAACAGTATTCGGATTATTAAATTGTCGAATACCTCGTAACATTACACAACAATCACGATCACAATTACAAATAAACGTAGACTTATCAGTTATATTTTGAGTCGTATGTACCAAACCAGCTTTTGCTGCCGCAGTTAAGGTTTTGAGTGCTTCCTCCTTAGTTAACTCTCTTCCAAATCCTTGTTCAATGTCATAATCTGCCCATGTATTAAAATTCATACACACATTAATAGGATATTCATTTACGGTCACACCATTATTATGTAATTTCAAATGAATTCTACAAGCACAATCCATCACCGAAATACGCCGTGCTTGTTCTATGTAATTCTTAGCTTGCTCGAATGGAAGTATATCATTTTTTACCATCTCAACTTCTTGGTTTACATCAACGAGTTTACCCTTTCCCCGACTGACAGTTTCGCCTATAACCTCTTGATCAACGAATACCCTCATCATTGGATATGATGAATTATACATGTTGGTAACATAACCTTTATTATAGTATTTCTCGTATTCTTCAGTGAAAATTTTTAAAACTTCTTTTTCTTCCTTTAAAGCTCTCTCGTGATTTGCAAAATACAATTCAAATAAACCTGGGAGTAAGGGAAACAAAGAATAAGTAGTTTCTTCATCATTCCTTGCTGAGAAAATTCTTTGGGTACGAGCCATCTCCTTTAATGTAGGTTCAAGCTCTGCAATAGGAAGTTTAAGCTTATTTGCGATATCTTTCGCAGTCATACGATCCCTATAAGGACCGCTAAAAACCAGCAATATCTCGGCTTCTTCAGGCGAGTAAAGAGCTTTAATTATTTTCTCCATCTCTTCTGACCAAGTTACGCCCATTTTTTGTGCGATTAATTCATAATTTGTTGCCATTTTTATCATTATTAAAGTTAATTTTATATATAATGCGAATTATTCATACTATATAAATATTGCAAGTTTACTATATTTTTGTGTAGTAGATTTTATATTATTGGTTACTTAGAATTGAATGAAAAGTTCAACAATTTTGAAGATAAATTTGAGGAATTAAATAGTAAAATAACTTCGTTACAAGATATTATCTTAAAAATGAAAGTGGATTTTGACTTGATAATTAGAAATCAATTAAAAACAGACATACACTCTCAATTAATCAAAACTACTGAAGAAGAAATGAATAGCTTTTTAAACAATAGACCTTCTAACTGTAAAGTGATTGATCCCTGTACTACCAGAGTCGAGAAGAAAGTCATGGAAATTTTAAGACTCTTCTCAGAGCAGGATTATATCAATGCAATTACATTAATTGATTCAATCATTGACCATATTGAACATTACTATTCAGATAATGATGTTTGCCCAGATAGATCTTGCTTAGAAAATGCGAAAGAAATTTATATTACCTTGAAGAACTTATTAGATTCGGTAGAACAACAAACAATGAAGAACTTCAAAAAGTTATTTAATAGAGACTCTGAATTCCAATTATCCGAAGGAAATGAGAAAAAAGAAAGTGCTCTAATGTCGGCATTGGCTAATGAAACACGCATCAAGATTTTAAAAGAACTTAGCAAGGGCAGCATGTTATATGCACAATTAGAACGAAAATTGGGCTTGAAGGGAGGACACTTTCATTTTCATCTCAAAAATTTAATAAAAGTAAATTATATTACTCTGGAAAAAGAACATAGGGCTTATTCAATTACGACTAATGGTTTAAAAGCACTTAAAATTATACACGATATAAGTAAATAAGCAAATATTAATGAATTCAATAAATAGGAGAAAAATTAATTAAAGAAAAAAAGATAATAATTCACAAAATCAACGAGGAATTGATGGAATTAAGATTAGGTTTAGGAGAGACAGAAGTGATTCATAATTCAATTAATATTAATTGTCCATGTATAATAGAGGATAAAAAAGCTAAGAGAATCGCTGAAAGTTTTAACTTAGATGTTAGAAAAATTCCTATTTCTATCTTAGAAGCTTATCAAAACAAATTAATTGATAATTTAGAATTTGAGAATTATTTAATAAAATGGGTAAAATATTCAAGTCCTTCATATGAAGAAGTCTATTTTATCAAAAAAATAAAGGAGTTGTTTAATAATATATGACTAATTTATCTGTAAGAATGAAAAAGGAGACCCTTGATGAGCTTGATAGGATTGCTAAATTACTTGGAATTGATAGAGCTACTATAGTACGGAAAATCATCGATAATGGAATTGAAAAACAAAAAATAGAGGTTGCCCTCGATTTATACCAAAAAGGTGATACCTTAGAACGAGCAGCAAATATTACTGGAGCCTTATTGTGGGATCTTTTTGATGAAATGAAAAATCGGGGTATAACTTCAAAATTTGATATCGATCAAGAGAAAGAAACATATTTACGTGTTTTTGGGGAAGGCAATAAAGTATTAAAAGATAAAATAAGAGATCTTCAATAATAAAGGATCAGCGTTTCGCAGAACCACTACCATAGTATATCCATGGGAAAAATATAAGTTTGCAATTGTTCAAACATTAGTGCCATTATTTGGAGTAATCTTCTCTGCTATATTTTTACAAGAGGAATTTGATGTTTCCATCTATCCTTTTGCCTTATTATTAGTAATATTTGGAATCACCCTTATAAATCGTAATTCCTCCTATAAAGAAGAAGAAAAATCTAGTTAAAGTGTTATAAAATGCAATTCAAATAAAATTTAAATTTTAACACTTCATAATAAATATTAATATATATATAGT
>CAYSZJ010000200.1:0-5788 GCA_964435435.1 uncultured archaeon | reverse complement strand
AACTTTATCGCGTTCAAGCTCAATTAGATTTTTTGTTAAACGTGATGACATGATTCTAGAAAAATGATTGAATTTATATAAACATTCTATTATGTACTGATTTTTTCTTAATAAGTTTTGCAGAGAATTCTCTCTTCATGTTTGTATAATTTCTTTTCCTCTCTCTATTTTCTCCCTCCCCTGTGGTGCCCCCTCCTGAAAAAGTATGTGTAGAATAAAACTATTTATATTCTACGACATGAACCAAATTTATAATAATCAGGGCATTCAATATCAATTCTGTGTGGTTTATACTTTTCAATCCATTCATCCACATCTAATTCTATTCAAGGAATTATCAGAAGTGAATTAGGAAATGCATTTGGATTTGGTGGTAAATAAGGTCTGTCTATATGTTGATTGTGGGCGATAGTATCTTCTATTTTATTAATCAGGTTTTTATACGGATATATTGCAACAACAGAAGAACATGATGAGATATGCATATTGGGATCCGATGTATGATATCCCTGTAAAATTATTTGATCCACTTATAAACGATGAAGATTATGATGCTTGTGATTTATGCATTGAATTAGTTCCTCGATTTAAGATGATATTAGGATCTAATGAAGGTTTAATTCGGTTTTCTCATAAACTAATACGATTAGAAGATATTGAAAAGTTTTTTTTAAGATTCTTACTGAAACACAAGTGAAAAAGGTATATTTTCTAATGCTTGACCAGAATTCATATATTCGGGGTGTAAATATTCCAAGAATTATCAATAATATTAAAGAACAACAAATAAGTGCAAATAAATTCTTTAATTTAGTTAAAGATGAGAAAATAGATTTTAGTATCTCCTATGAAATTAGAAAATATTAGATTAATGGTCTATATTTTTGATCATTATATGATTTTTTGTTTGGGTTCGATTTTTCGCTCATTTGTCTTTTCCTCTGTTTTAAGAGACACAAGGCTCGAGCTTTTTAAAATCTTGTCCCAATTTCAAATGAAATTGGGTTAGAAAGGTAAATTCGAGGTCTGATTTCAATGAAAATTTAATGAAAAAAGATTATGTTCTAAAACTGGAATGAAGGAAAATTGGTTATTAAAGGTTTAATTTCTTCACAAAAATGTAAATATTTAAATATTTAACTAGGATAATTAGACTTACAACTCAGTTTAATTTTTAAAAAATTATTTAAAGGGTGAAAAGATTGACTTTACTTTATATGAGAAATTGGTTTCCTCCAGATCAGGCAGATAAAATAGCTAAGAGGTTTATGGATTGGATTAAAGATAATCCCCCTGATAATTCAATAGATAAGAACCTTGGTATTGGTATTACTTCGGATGAAAATGGAATGATTCTGGCTATTAGTTTAAGTGAAATAATGAAAGGAAAAGAAAAGGAAGCTTTGGAACTTGCGACTAAACAGAACCTGTTCATGGCCGCGGGGATTGTAGGATTTAAATACAAATCTGAAATAATACACGACTTTGCAGAGGCTTACAAAATCTTAGGCATGACAGCACCAGAAGTATAAAAACTTAAAAAATTAAATTTTTTCTTATTATTGCATTTCTGTTTATTCTAGACGAATTTGAGTATTCCGAGTCATTTTAATTTTTGTCCTAATTTCCTTTGAAATTGGAATGGAAAGGTAAATTCAGCGTCTGATTTTAATGAAAAGTCTCGACTTCGCGTAGCAGTACTTTCACGAAAAAGTCTAATTTAAATATTAAAACTATGAATGAAAAATTGGACTCCGTTATTTTTAATAATCTTTTTTTTTTTACTCAATAGTACTAAAAATATGAAAAATAAGAAATTATAAAACAAGATAGAAATATAACAAATTATGAAAAGGTATGGATATTACGCAATTAATTTATCCTTAGAAGATGCGTGGAATAAAACGGTAGTATTTTTTGAGAATCATAAGGGCAAAATAAAAGATCAATACATATCTACAAATAAGTTATTTCGAAAGCTTAGAATACGTCATGGTTTTTCAACACATCTTTATGGTACGTCTATGGGTGAAACGTACGAACTGACTTTTGGTTATAACCCTTCTGATAACACTACTTATGTCAGCGTTTCTGTTAAATATTCAAATTTTGGAAAGGGAATACCATCGAAAGTACCAAAAGACATGATAAAAGAATGGGCTTATGAAATGGGTATTATCCCTATGAAATTGGTTAAAGAAATCGACTATAATTTCTTAGCTAATCTTGATAAAATCCAAGATTTTTCGCAACATCAAATTGCGAATTTATCAACAGTATTTTGTGCCATGTGCGGTGAAGCGAACAGCAAAAAGGGTAAATTTTGTGTTTCCTGTGGAGCCCAGTTAGATACTTAAGTTTTTACGTCATAGATTTCAAATTAAAAAAAAATTAATCTTATGGATATAAGCAGCATTGTTTTCAATTAGGTGATTTTAATGGAATGGTACTTCATACTAATTATTGTATTAGGAATCCTAATTGTAATATTGGTTGTGTTGTATTGGTTGTATAAGTCAAATTTCCCTCTTTCTCCGACCGGCAATATCTCTGAAAATATTGTATGTATCAAAAATAGAATTGCTAATGTTTATATTTACACCAAGGGTGCTGATAGGGTTGTTGTAGATGCAGGTTTTTCTACAAAAGGCATGAAAAAAGAACTAATGAAAATGGATATTATTCCCGAAAAAATTACAGATGTCTTTATCACACATTCTGATCCAGATCATATCGGTGGCCTTTCAATCTTTAGTACGGCACAAATTTATTTTGGAAAAGATTCGAAGGTACAACATCACGATAATTACAAATTTGTGGTAAATAATGAGCTCATTCTGGTTGGCGCAATAAAAGTTCAAGCTATAAGCACTCCAGGACATAGACTTGGGCATACTTGCTATCTCATAGATAATGAATACCTCTTCAGTGGCGACTTACTTAGATTGAAAGCAGGTAAAGTCAAACCTTTTTTCAAATTTATTAGTGCAGACTTTACACAATTACTTGAATCAATAAGAAAAGTAGCTAAGCTCGCAAATGTGAAGATGCTACTAACAGCGCATACCGGTTATACAACTGAATTTGATAAAGCAATTGATAAATGGAAAATTTAGTCATTATATCAATATTTATTTCAAATCTTGAACTACTTAGTCATATCTACAATACTTTATTTTATAAGAACAATTTTTAAGTAAATATGATCCATTTTTAACCGATTTTTAAGTTTAAAATGATTGCAAAAATTAACTATATTCTATAAGGGAAAAAATAGATGATGAAAGCTCTTTTATTAGACGGCAATTTAAAGAATGATTTTGATATGATCCATTCCTTAATAATAGAGGAACTTGAAAGAAATGGATTTGAAGTAGAATCAATCTTATTAAGAGAAGTTAAAGTTGCTGCTTGTCAAGGTTGTTTTGATTGTTGGGTAAAAACACCAGGGGAATGTAAAACAAATGATTATGGTCGAGATGTCGCTAAAAAAATGGTTCAGAATAATCTGATTATTCACTTTACACCGATCACATTTGGAGGATACTCCTCTGAGTTGAAGAAAGTAATAGATAGGTTTATTCCAACGATATTACCGTTCTTTACAAAAAGAAATGGAGAAACTCATCATAAGTATCGTTATGAAAATAGAGGCTCAATTATTGCTGTTGGTGTTTTAGATAAACCAAATGACGAAAAGGAAGCTATATTTAAAGAATTAGTTTATCGTAATTCACTTAATATGGGCGCTCCTATTCATGAACCAATAATATATATTAAAAAACAAAGTAAAAACGATTTTATAAGTGAATTTACCAAAATTTTAAAAAAAGTGGAGGGGAAGACATGAGCACAGATGAAAAAGTACTCCTATTAATAGGAAGCCCAAAAGGTGAAAATAGCACATCAGCATCTCTTGGAAATTATTTAGTCGCAATATTAGAAGAATTTGGGATGATAATTGAGAAAGGATTTATCCATAGACTTGTAAATCGAGAAGAAAAAATACAAAAACTATTTAGAATGATTGATAGTGCTGATTTAATAATTCTTACATTTCCTTTATATGTAGATAGCTTACCTGCTCCCGTTATCAAAGCAATGGAACTTATTAAAGAAGAAAAAGACAAGTCAAAAAGTAAAAAATCTCAAAAGTTTATAGCAATATGTAATAGTGGATTTCCTGAAGCTTCCCAATCAACGGTAGCACTCCAAATTTGCAGGATTTTTTCTAACGATTGTGGCTTTGTATGGAAGGGCGGAGTCGCACTTGGGGGTGGAGCTGCGATTAATGGAACTCCGCTACAAGAGAAAGGAGGAATGGTGAGAAATGTGATAAAAGGATTAGATATTGTTGCTCACGCTTTAAAGGAAGGTAAAGATATTCCTCAAGAGGCAATTGACTTAATTTCAAAAAAGTTTATACCAAGTGGGCTCTATAAAACGTTTGGCAATCTTGGGTGGAAATTACAAGCTCGGAAATACAGTGTAAAAAAGAATCTAAAGGATAAACCTTATTCTCTTTAAGTTTAAGCCTATAAAATTTCTAAATACTATTTAAGGATTCAATAAATAAAAGTCAAACATTTTTTCAAACTTGTTAGCGCAAACTTTACAGAATTACTTGAATCACTAAGAAAAGTAACTAAGCTAGAAAATGTGAAGATGTTGTTAACAGCACATACAGGGTATACGACTGAATTTGATAAGGAAATAGAAGAATGGAAAATTGAGCAAGATGAAAATTCAACTTTTGAAAAAATCTAGTAGAAAAATATTTATATTAATTCTAATTCTATTATTTTGCTCCCAAAAATAGATGATGGATTTTAAATATTTGAATAAAAATAATATATTGAGAACACTTTTTTATTGTATACGCAAATTAAATCTTTTGAGAAGAAAAACTGAGGGATAATTATGGAAGAATTAACTGGCGAGTGGGTAATTTTAAAAGAAGATGAAATAATAGAAAGAAATACTGATATTAAAGTCATTCTCGAACTGGCAAAAAAATATGAAGGACAAGATATAACAATCTCAAAAATTCCATCTACTAGTTACTGCTTCTACTGAGTTAGAATGAAAAAAATCAGATTTTCTTTTCCTTATAATGTTAGACCTGGTGCTAGGAAATTACCAAAAGAAGAGAAAGAAAAACTTCAAAGTTATCCTCTTCTTCCTGTTAGATTTTATCAACCAAATAATAAAAAAATAATAACTCCTATCTTTGAAGGATTATTAGATTCTGGTTCTGATGGTGTTCATATTCATAAAGCCATTGCGGAAATGTTAAATTTGTCTCAAATGAAAAAGGTTGAAAGTGAAGGTATGGGTGGTAAATACTGGTCTTATGAGACAGAGATTGGATTCATTATTGGAAGAGGTGGGAGAGAAGTTGATTTTGGAATAGTAAAGGCTGTCTATCCTGAGCAGGAATTAAATGTACCAATTTTAATAGGAAGAAAACCTGTCTTTGATGAATATCAAGTAATTTTCGAAGATTACAAGAATAAGTTTAAATTAATCCCAAAAGAAGAAGTTAAGTAAATTTTCAAATAATAATAATCCAATTTACATCAAATTAATTCGAGAAGTCTTTCAAACTCTTAAACCCAAATTAGAAGATAGGGAGGAATATAATTCTATTGAAATTCCTGCAATTACTTTTTGAAATTAGGTTCAATAAACTAAAATGTAATAAAATAAAATCTGGTTGTTATTGTTTCGGGTATTAGAACGTGAAAAATGTAAATAATAGTAAAGTTAAAGCTTTAATTGGTACATC
>CAYSZJ010000199.1:0-5858 GCA_964435435.1 uncultured archaeon | reverse complement strand
TTATTTGGAGAATTTAATCTATAGTCTAGAAAGTATTAAAAACATTTTAGAAGGAATTTTCCATCCTAATTATAAGAGTGATATTAGAGAAATTCCTAAACTTATAGAACAGATTAAATATTAAATAAATTAATCATATTTAGATTGTATGAATTTCAATTATATCATTATCATTTAATTCGTAATCAAGTCCGACTTTTTTTCGTTTTTGACGAGCTTTTTCTCTTATAACTATTGCATGGTCAAATTGGTCAAAAAAACTTCTGTGAATTCTTAATGTAGCATCTTTTATAGTGGAATTCTCATCCATGATTAACGGCTTTTCTGCAAGCTTTCCTGAACTCATTGTATATATTTTAATCTTTTTCAATTGTTTTAAAATTATTTCACCAAAATCTTTAGGGAAATTTCTCTTGTGAATACTTGTTCCTAAAATTAGAGGAAATTCATCTGAATAAAAATTTTGTAATTTAATAAATGGCTGTTCAGTGTGAGGCAGATCGCCTTTTGTTCCTATAACAATTGCTTTTTTATAAACAATAGAAGGAATCAATGTATCTACCAGTTTATTAAGCGAAATTTTTCCAAAAACTTTTACAATAGCATTCCTTATTCCGTTTTCCTGAACAATTTCTTTTATTTTTTCTGTTAATTCTTCTAAATCATCAATATCCTTTGCTTCCTGAGTCAAATATAAGACTTGAATTTTATTTGATCCTGTTTTTTGAATAATTAACGGGGGTGGTGGTAAATTTATCCTTATATCAGCTTTAAATAATTCTTCTTTAAGTAATTCCATTTGTTCTTTAATATCTCTTGATAGATCCACACATAAACATATTAAGTCACATGATCTAATTTGAGAAAGTATTTCTCTCCCATTTCCTATCCCCTCTGACGCACCTTTCATTAATGAGGGCATATCTACAATTTGAAATCTTATTTTATTATATTGATAAATTCCTATTTCAGGCAATGGTGTAAATTTTCCAATTTTTTCATTACTTGCTCCAGTTAAAAAGTTCAAAATTGAGGTTTTACCAACTCCAGGAGTATAATAAGTACTTATTAAAATTAGTTGAATACCCTCTTTTTTAATTGAGAAGGGAGAAATGACTTTTTGAGTGCTTTTTTGTCTTATTCTTCGCTCTTCTAGTTCACGCTTCATTTTTGCTATACGAGATTTGTTCAGTGCCACAATCTTTTCAGTGGCTTTATGTTTAGGAACTAATGAAAGAAATTCTTCTAGTTTTTTTATTTTCTCTTCCAAAGATCCCGCATCTAAATACTCTTGATATTTAGCTTTAGCTTCTGCTCCAATATTTGAACTCAAAAATCAAATCCCTAAAAACTTTAATTAAAATATAGAACGAAAACGGTCCTCTGTTTTTAATCTTAGATCTCCTAGAATTTCATTAATCCGAGCATCAAAATTTTTATAATATTTAGGTTTTTTTGAAAAGATATCATTTAAAGAATAACGATTTAAAAAATAAGTAAGAATTTCATTTAATTGTTGTTTAACAACAGAAACGTCTGTTCCTTTTTCAACAATGGCAAAAGACAATAAAGGTTGTTTATTTTCAACATCTTTACCTGGTAATTCTATCATTTCACAGTAACAGACTAGTTTAAATGAAGCTAGAGAAATAACATTGATATCATCCCCAAAAACTTCACTAGTAAAACTCTCAAGTGCTGATAAAAACCCAGCCCGTAGATTTGGATCTAAAATATTATCCGAAGACGTATAATATTTTATCTCAAGAAGGTTTTTCATTCCTAAGTTTATACCTACTTCGAGAATTGCCATTTTTCAAAAGGAATTTTTTGGTTGTTTAAAATATAGTTTTATTTCAAATGTTTTGTTTTAGAGTAATATTTTATATTTTTGTTTCTATTTTTTTTTAACCTTTACTTAATATAATTTTTTTTGTTTTTTTAATAAGAAATTTGGTTATATTAGAACTAACTTTCAATTAAATTTTACCAAAATTGGATTAAATTCCTTAAAAAGAAGTAATATTATTAGGTTACTATTTTAAATTTAGTAGTTTTTTATATGCAGTGAAAGTATTCTGAAATAAAAAACTTACAGTTAATGGCCCAATACCCCCTGGAACAGGTGTAATCTTACTACATTTGTCAATAACTCCCTTAAAGTCAACATCACCACATAATTTTCCCTCTAATCTGTTTATACCAACATCAATGATTACCACACCTTCTTTAATCCTCTCTTTTGTTATGAAATTTGGTTTTCTTACAGCAACAATTAAAATATCGGCATCTTTAATATACCGATCAATATTTTTTGTTGAAGTATGGCAAATAGAAACTGTTGCATTCCTCTTTAATAACAAAAAGATAAGTGGTTTCCCAACTAAATTCGATCTATTTATAATAACGACATCTTTACCTTTAAGTTCAATATTGTAATGTTCTAAGAGCGTGATTATTCCTTTAGGAGTACACGGAGCTAATTCTTCATTATAATCAAAAAGTTTACCTCTATTGAGTGGAGTCAAGCCATCAGCATCTTTATCTGGGGATATATGTGCTAAAAAATCAGGAGTCTCATTAATTAATTCTTTTGGAAGAGGTGATTGTAGTAAAATAGCATGAACCGTGTCATCATCATTTAGTTGTTTAATTTTCTTTATTAAATTATCTTTTGAAATATTCTTATCTAATTCAATTAATACAGTCTCAATACCTATTTGAGAACTTGTTCTCTGTTTTATATTAACATAAACTTTAGAAGCGGGATCTTCTCCAACCAAAATTGTAACTAATTTTGGTCTCACTCCTGTCTTTTCTACTGCCTTTTTTATTTTTTTTTGTAATTCTAAATTTAACTCATCAGCTAACTTTTTTCCATCTAAAATTTTATTATTCATAACTTTTAGCTTAATTTATCTAATTGATTAATTTAGAAATATTTGAAAATTAAAAAGTAATTACCTTATTAACTTATTAATAATTAATAACACGGTTTATATTCTTCTTTTACGCCACCAATATGTAGCAATTGCAATAATTAATCCAATAGAGCCCAAAGCAATAAATAAGATCCAGTAGTTAAACTCTACCATCCAAATTTCTTTTGATAAACTAGATAATTGAGGATCAAATATTTTCAAAGTTAAAAAAGCATAATAAGATGCTATTATTGAAGACGCCGATTGCTCAAATCCTTCGGTTATATCAACAAAACCTCCATCTTGAAAGTTTTGTCGAGATAATAACCATTTAGTAGTTGCAATTTTATTCAATTCATTATCTCTTATCAAAGATATAGCTCTTGCGCAGTAATAAGAACTACTTAATAATGAATGTTTAGCATTGTTATCAGGTAAATATCCTCCATAGTTATCGGTATCTGCGTTATTATCTACATAGAACGACTTGAGAAAACTTAAAGTTTGATTAATATTTGTTATAGCACTTAAATTTCCTAGCTTATTCAGTATGGATATAGCATGAAAAGTACTAGGTATTGTAGAGGCTAAACTAATATTCCCACCATAACCTCCATCAGTATTATAAGTAGATAAAACCCAATCAATATGGATAGCTTTATTTTCTATTGGTTTATCAATTAAAGAGTAAATTTGTATAATATAATAAGTTGAGCTTAAACTTGCTGATGTTGAAGCATTTGAGAAAGTAAAACCACCACTATTTTGTTCTGTTTCATTGAGATATTTATAAATTTTGTTCATTAAATTTTCTTCAATAGAATAATCTAAAGAATCTAAAGATCTTAATAGAAAAGAAAGATCATATAGATCAACTGCATCCATATCAAGCATATCTTCTATTTTTCCTTTTAAATTTTCTTGAAGCGATCCTTTTTCATGAGGATTTCTCCCAAAATGATCTAAAATATTTAAAGCATAAGCAGTTGCTTCAAGAGAAACTTTATTGTTATTAGCAATTCCATTCGAAAATCCTTCACCCTCAATTTCATTATCAATGATGAAGTTAACTAAGTATGTATTTCTTGTTTTTCCAAAAACGCTCGGAATTATACTTAGTGTCCAAAAAAATATTAATAGAACAACAATAAAATTCCGTTTACTTTTCAATTAAAAAAACCTAAGTCAGATTAATTAAATTTTTAATTTTTTAAATTTATCTTGAAATTAAAAATTATCTATCAGAAAAACCTAAAGAATAGTTTTCTTTCTAAATAATTTGAAAAAAGATTTTATTAATAATCAAATATAAATCTCAAAATTTTAAAGAATTTCACTTATATCCCGATATAATAAATCCGTATTAGCTTGAAATTGTTCATACGTAATAAAAAGTTGTTGAAATGAAGGTAAACTTCCCAATACAGCTGCACCTATAAAGATAGCAAATTGAAGATTATCAGGAACAAAGAATTTAAGAATTTTACTTGATTCTGAAAGGAATTCAGTAAACTCTTGAGCAGCAGTTTTCTGTTCTAATTCTTTCGGCATTGTAGCTTTTTCTAGACTCTCTATAGATCTTCCACAATATGGACAAAAGAGGGAGCTAATATCAGCAATTTCTTTATTACAATAAGGACATTTCCCCACTTCTTTTATTGAATCCTTTTTTTTAGGCCTTAAATCTATTTTTATTTCAGGCAAGATTAATCTTCCACCGCATTCGGGACAATACTCCTTTCCGTCAGTTAAATCAATAATTGCCCCACAATTGTTACATGTGTCTTTTTCTTTTCTTTTTGAAATATCTACTGATTGGAGTTTTAATAAATCATTTTTGACAGTAGATAATGTAGGTTTAGGTCTAGGAATTGGACCAAGTTGAGGTAAAAGTACATTTAATTCGGTCTCAAATCTCTCTTCAAAACCACTATATGAGAGATTACCTCCTGAAAATACAATATGGGATAAAAGATCATGCCAATAATTTTTATCAACGCCACTTAAGCAAGCTACTAAAGCTTCGGGTACATTTAATACATTACTATAACCTAGCATTCCAGGATTGAATAAAACTTCAGGAGCTTGATAAAGAATATAATTAGGAATGTTAATAGTTGAACCATCAGGCATAGGAAAAGTAAAAGTCTCATTTACTCTTGGTGGATTATTTGGATCTAAAACAAAATAACAATTTTTTTCTTTAATATCTTGGATTATTTCATCAGCAGCGCTAGATGCTATACTAATTCCTTCTCTCATTAATAAATTTTTTAGATTATGGTTAACATCTACTCCAGCAAGAGGTACTTTCTGAACAGCATGCTGAATTATTTGGCCATTTATTATCGGAACAATCCATGTGAGACCATCCCCTGATTCTATCACTAATCCTGTTGTTAATCCAACACTAAATAATGCTAATAAAGGCGTTGGCATCATAATTAGACTTTTGACACGATGAGTTTCAAAGAAAAGCCTTGCTATATATTCTTTAGTTTCTTTTTGTATAAAAGGAGGCTCACAATAAAATACAGGATAATCAGATAAGTTTTCAACCCTTAATAAAGAATAAAAAATATAGTTTAAGATTTCATAATAGCTTTTCCAGTCCATAATACTACTTCGATCGATAGGATGTTTGATTTTAAGGACTCCACGCATCTTAGCAGCATCGTGCCCTACATATATACTTCTAGCACTTACGTCTACCATAACAGATTTATATTTTTCAGTTCCAGTAATACATGGGAATACAAATCTAGGACTAGGCTCTCCTGCAAATCCAATCTTTACATAAGCAGAACCTATATCAATAATAATTGGTGTTCCCAGTGATGGTAAGGCCATTAGGAATCAATTTTATATATTTTTTTCCTTTTTTCTTAATAATTATCAGAAATTTTGATTATAAATAGTTTTATTTTATTTTTTTTT
>CAYSZJ010000198.1:0-5876 GCA_964435435.1 uncultured archaeon | reverse complement strand
ATAAACAAATGAGAAGTGTGTGGTCTATTCCATTGATTCCTAAAAATGAAAAAGAATATGGCAAGCATCCTACTCAAAAACCTTTAGAACTCTTAAATAGAATAATTGTAGCTTCATCAAAAGAAGGAGATTGGGTATTAGATCCCTTTATGGGCTCTGGTACAACTGGAATTGTATGCACCATTTTAAATAGAAAATTCATTGGGATAGATATAAATAAAGAATATCTTGATTTAGCAATTAAAAGATATAAAGGTAAAAGAAAGAGAAATCTTTTATATTCTTCAAGAAAAGAGACTGAATTAACAAAATTTATATAATCATATTTGATTGTGAGACATTGGTATTTTTTATAGCCGTAACCTTTTTTAAAATTCAAAATCATAATTTTAATTAACACTTGCATAATAAAAGAAATTGAATACTTTTTGGGATGTAAATGCAGTTAAGACATGTACCTCCTTCAAATTATGAAGAACGTATTGAGAAAATGAAGAATCGAGTCATACTTCAACCTCATGAAATTTGTATCGAAAGAGCCAAATTAATAACCGAATCTTATCAAAAAACTAAAGGAGAGAATCCAATTATCCGTTATGCAAAGGCAATGAATTATATATTAACGAATATGACAATAAAAATCTGGGATGATGAATTTATTGTAGGAAACCGGTGTAATAAATTTGTGGGAACACCCTTATATCCTGAAGTTCGCGTTGATACAATTGCCCAAGATTTAGAACTTTATTCTACCAGAGAGGTTCAAAAATTTCTATTATCCGAAAAGGATAAACGAATTTTAAAAGATGAAATTATTCCATATTGGAATAATGAAGAAGATACTGTCAAATCTAGGTTTTATTCTTATCTAAGTCCTGAACTAACAAATCTAATGTTAATACTACTTTATATTGTTGATGTTAATATTACAAATGGAGTTGGACATTTTTTCCCTGGACATGAAAACGTCTTAAAAGGAGGATTTAACGGATTAATTCAAAAAGCAGAAAAAAAAAAGAAGGAATTTTTTCATGATCAAGATAAACTTAATTTCTTAAATTCAGTTATTATTATCTTAAATGGTGTAAGAACTTACATCCAAAGATTTTCAAACTTAGCTAGTGAAATGGCAAAAGTAGAATTAGATTCTCAAAGAAAAAAAGAGTTGCTTGAGATATCAGAAATTTGTGCTAATATTACTGGAAATGCTCCTAAAACATTTAAAGAAGCATTACAATTAATTTATTTTTCACATGTAATAGCTGGTTTGGAGGATGGCGGATTTGCTATTAGTGTTGGACGGCTAGATCAACTTTTATATCCTTTTTATATTAATGATAAAAATAGTAATAAAATAACCTATGAAGAAGTTAAATTTCTTATTAAATGTTTTTATTTAAAATTAACTACTTTATGGAATTATATATTGCATAAAGGAATAGTAGCTGGTGAAGGTCCACCTATAGCTGAAAATTTAACTATATGTGGAATTAATAGGGAAGGAATAGATGCAACAAATGAATTATCATATATTCTTCTTGAATCCTATAAACATTTAAAAACAGTTCAACCCGCCTTTTCTATACGTATCAACAAACAAACACCAGATAATTTGATTATAAAGGCGGGTGAAATAATCAAATCAGGGGCTAGTATAGCTTTATTCAATGATTTGGTTATGATTCCTGGTTTAAATAGACTTGGATATTCATTAGAAGATGCTAGAGAATATGCGCCAATTGGTTGTGTCGAACCAGCTCATCCTTATAAATCATATGGATGTACTAATGCAACTCAATTGAACATTGTAAAATGTTTAGAATTAACTCTTAACAATGGAACTGATATGTTCTCGAAAAGAAAATATGGAATAGAAAATACTAAGAAAATCACATCATTTCAAGATTTATTTGAAGAATTTGCGAATCAAGTTAAATTCTTTATTAAAAATCTGGTTGAAACCATGAAATTTCTTGAAAGAGCAACAGCAGAACTCACACCTCAACCTTTTCTATCTGCGACAACACATAACTGCATAGAGAGGGGAATTGATATTACAAATGGTGGAGCTGTCTATGATTTCACTACAACTCAATTAATTGGCTTAGCTACAGCGGTAGATAGTTTAGCAGTAATAAAAAAAATAGTTTTTGAAGACAAGCTACTCACCTATGAAGAATTAATCCAAATGCTATTAAAAAATTATAGGGGCACGTATAGAGGGAAGAAAGGAGAAGAATGGCGACAAATTTTTATTAATAAGGTCCCAAAATTTGGGAATGATGATGATTATGTTGATTCAATCGCACGCGATGTTGCAAAGTTATTTTGTGAAGAGCTTTTAAATTATAAAAATTATCGTGGTGGATCTTATAATCCTGGGATCTATTCTACTTCATTTCACTTAGCACTTGGAATCTTTACAGCAGCTTCTGCAGATGGAAGAAAATCAAGAGATGCTCTTTCGAATGGGGTTGGTCCAACAATAGGGATGGATAAAAAAGGGCCTACTGCAATACTTAATTCTGTCATGAAACTTGATAATGAATTAATGACGAATGGAAATTCGACTATGTTAGATTTTCACCCGAATACTTTTAACTCAAAGCTATTTTTACCTTTAATTAGATCTTTTTTTAAGAAGAGCGGAGGATATCATATTCAATTTAATGTGGTAGGAAGGGAAACTCTATGTGATGCTCAAAAGAATCCTGAGAAAAATCCTGGATTGGTTGTTAGAATTGCAGGGTATCCAGTTCTATTTAATGAATTATCTAAAAGTGCTCAAGATGATTTAATTTCTCGAACTGAATTTTGATATAAAATAATTCTTGTTTTATTTAATTATTAAAGTTATTTTATTGTTTTCTATTTAATGTAATAAGCTTTAAAGAAACATAAAGAATTTTAGTTATTTTACTTTTTAAAATATTGTTATATATTAATTAGATATGGGCCTGTAGATCAGTGGAAGATCGCTTGATTCGCATTCAAGAGGTCACGGGTTCAATTCCCGTCAGGTCCATTAATTATTTTCGATTTATAATACTAAGAAATGTATAATAGGAGTTTGGATTTGAATAAATCTTATAAACTTATCAAATATCATGCATTTTTATATTAATTAATCTTCTATGTAGAGTTCAAAATGGCACAAAAAACAACATATCCAAAACGCTTTCATTTTAACGAAGTTCAAAAAAAATGGATAAAATATTGGAAAGATGAAAAAATTTATGCGTTTGATGTCAATCAAATGGGTGAGATGTTTTCTATAGACACACCTCCTCCATTTGTAAGTGGAAGTCTTCACATGGGGCACATTTTAAATCATTCATGGATCGACTTCGTAGCAAGATATCATAAGATGAAAGGAGATAATGTTTATTTCCCACAGGGTTTCGATTGTCATGGCCTTCCGGTAGAATTAGCTGTGCAAAGGGAATATGGAATCTCCCAACATCAGCGAGATGAATTCCTGGAAAAGTGTGTTGAATGGGTAGATAGAAATATCAGAAATATGAGAAGACAATTTGATGAGTTAGGATATTCTTCTGATTGGGATTATACATATCGCACTATGAATAATGATTATAAATATAAAGTTCAACTATCGCTTCTTTATTTTTATCAAAAAGGATGGTTATATCGAGAAAAATTTCCAACTCATTTTTGTGTTAATTGCGAAACTTCTGTTGCTAAAGCGGAAGTAGGATATCAGGAAGAGGAAGGAAAATTATGGTATTTAAAATTACCAATTGTAGGTAGAGAAAATGAATTTGTTACTATAGCTACAACACGTCCAGAATATATGGAAGCATGTGTTGCTGTAATTGTCCATCCAAATGATGAACGTTATTACGATTTATCTGCTGCTGAAATAGAAATTCCTTTTACGAATCGTACTGTTCGAGTTTATATGGATAGCACAGTTGATATGAATTTTGGCACTGGTGTTGTTTACGTTTGCACATACGGAGATGAGATGGATATTAAATGGAAAATAGAATACAATTTGGACGAGATCCAAATATTTACTGAAGATGGTCACATGAATAAAAACTCTAAATATCAAGGTTTAACAATAATGGAAGCTAGAGAACAAATTGTCGAAGATCTTGATAAAATGGGGCTAATTGAGAAAATAGAAGATTATGAACATAGTATAATTGTTCATACCGAACGACCATCTTGCCGTAAACCTATTGAATATTTACCAGTTTATCAGTGGTTTATTAATGTTAAAGATTTTACTCAGGAGATTATTGAGTCAGCAGAAAGTATGAAATGGTATCCAGAAAAACAAAAACAACGATTACTTGATTGGGCTGAAGGTTTAGATTGGAATTGGGTAATTTCTCGTCAACGAGTTTTTGGAACTCCTATACCATTTTGGTATTGTAAAGATTGCGGTGAAGTTATACCTCCAGAAAAAGAGGATTTGCCATTAGATCCAGTGAAAGTCTCAGCACCTGTTGAAAAATGTCCTAATTGTAAGAGCAATAAAATTATAGGAGAGAAAGATATATGCGATTGTTGGATTGATTCAAGCATAACTCCATTAGAAATAGCAAAATGGGAAAAAGATGAGGTATTTTATGAAAAAACCTATTTGAATGCTAAAGTTCATCGACCTCAAGGATATGAGATTATCCGAACGTGGCTATTTTATACATTATTTCGATGTAAAAAATTGACTGGAAAATCTCCATTTTATGAAGCAATGATCAACGGGATGGTTGCTGGTCCAGATGGGCGTCATATGTCTAAGAGTCTTGGAAATTCTGTATCACCAGATGAGGTTATGCCGGATTTTGGAGCTGATACTATTAGATATTGGGCAGCTATGGGCTCACTTGGCGATGATTATCCATTCGAATTTTCTTGGGTTAATCTTCAATCTAAACAACTGGTTCCTATTGAAAATATCTTAAAGGAAAGGAAAAAGCTTCCAGAAGATAAATTCAATAAAAAGTATGGGATAAGATATGAACAATTAGTTGGTGCTTCAAGATTTACAACTAAAATATGGAATGCTTATAGATTTTTATATTTAAATTTAAATAAAATCGAGATTGATAACCTTAATATTAATCCTAAAGAGTTATCTCCAATTGATTGTTTCTTTTTCTTAGAGTTCAACAAAAAGTTAGAGATGATTACTAATTATTTTAATGTTTATAATTGGCATGAAGCTATAATGATTTTGCGATCATTCTTCTGGAATGACATTTGTGATAACTATATTGAAGCAATAAAATTTAAGTTTTATATAGAAGACCAAAATATTAGAAAAATTTCATTAAAGAATGCATTAAATCTACTTCACAAAATATTAGAAATTTTTGCTATTATAATGCCTTTTATTTCTGACGAAATATATCATATCATTTATAAGAAATTTAGAAATTTGAAATCAATTCATTTAGAGAAATGGCCAATGAATTATGAAAATATATCTGAAGAATTATCTGAAAAAGGTAAATTAGGTATTGAATTAATAAAATTTCTGAGAATGAATAAATCACAGCTTCAAATACCCTTAAATCAGGAGATTCATAAAGTAATCTTTATAACTGAAAAAAGTCAAATAGACAAAATTAGAGATTTAAGAGAAGATATAAAAAATACAATTAGAATAGCAAATTTAGAAATTATTGAGAAATCAGAGGAGAAGTCTATTAAAAAGGAACCAGATTTAAAGCAAATTGTTGAAGACCTTAATATTATAATTTACTTTTTTAAATAAATTGTTGAAGATTGGATTTATTCTTGTTCTAAATTTTCTTGTTCTTCACTTTCTTCTGGTTGCTCACTCTTCGTAACTTCTTCTACTCCTAATTGTTTAATCATAACACGTTTCAATTCAGTCTTAT
>CAYSZJ010000197.1:0-5898 GCA_964435435.1 uncultured archaeon | reverse complement strand
TTATTGTCGAAAGATTTAAAGGAGGAAATCTGCCAAGTGTAAAATCAAAGGAATTGAAAAATTCTCAATTTATTGAATTATTAATAATTTTTATCATGCGTCCTCCTTGTGAATTACAGGAATGTCAATGTAAGAGGCATAAGATTCGTTTCGAGTGATAGAGATTGTTGGTTTACCTTTTGTGGGGTACCTAAGAAAAGTATCTCTATCTGCTCCTGCAATAGCAATTCTGATTTTATGACCTTTGCCAATGAGAACGGATGTTGGTCGAAATTCAAAGGTAATTTCCGTCATTTCGCCTGGCACGAGTGGAAGGGCGTCTTCTTTCTTAAACGAGTGATAAGGGATCATTATTTTGTATGGTGGCTCCTCTGACGATATTTTTCGATGAATAAGTCGTAAATTTCCATCAGTAATGTATGTAATTTTTCCAATTTGATCTACATCCTCTAAGTATGCGAAAATAGCTCCATCTTCGTGCGTCGAGGTAAGAAACAAGGTAATGATGGCGTGACCTGTGATTTCCATGTTTTCCTCAAGGGGTGGACTCGTGTAAGTGAATAATTTTTTATCTGCCTTGGACCTATTTGAATAATTAATTGGCATTCCTAAAAGAGTCCACCATCGGTTAAATCTACCTGTAGTGGCTAGAAAATTAATTTTATAATTATCTTCACCAATTTTATCTTCGGGTTTAGAGATGGATAATGTGTTATTTTCTGTTAAATACCACCTTTGTATTCTTTGTCCGATGGGCGGCCAAATACGAGTCTTTTTCCATTTCTCCTCTCCCATTGTATAGTAATAAAGTGTTTTATCTTTAATTCCTTCACCGTACAAACACGTGTCAAAAAAGTTAATCCATGTGGAAATACGTTCTTTTAGAGTAGGGGAAACAATTGTTCGATTAGGATAAAATGGATTACCAGGTAGTCTTGCTCCATGATTCCAATCTCCAATTATACCTATTTGTGGGTTTTTCAAATTAATAAAGCGATTAATAACAGCATCTACATAACCAGAATCAAGCCAAGAACACCAGCCCAAAATCGGGATATTAGATTTTTCGAGTTCTTCTTTAAAACGGAAAAAACTAACATCATCAATGCTGATACCATCGGAGAAAAGATCATCCCGAAAATTTTTATCATGACTTAAATCATACACGTATTGATTAGAAGAATGTTGGCGTATTGCTTCTTTTAATAAGCTTTGGTCGTTGTCAGAATCTACTGGTTTAACGCTTTGCATAATTAACCAATAGATTGGAAGTAATTGTTTGAATTCTTTACAGTTATTTTGATCAAGATGCTTACCAAAAAAAGACCATAATTGCATGAACATATTATTATAGCACCCTCCTGGATTAACAACATCAGTATATGCGTCCCACATAGCGTGACCAGGCATGAGTGCTTTTACGGCAGGATGTTTATTTGCTCCAAGCAATTCGGCAGTTATTCCCGAGTAAGAAACACCATTAGCCACAACATTTCCGTCAGACCATGGTTGAGAAATAATCCAATCAACAATATCCGCTCCATCTTTAATTTCTTCTTCTGAAAAAGGGAATGGTCTCGTTCCAAAAGATGCACCACATCCTCTCACATCGACATAGACGATTGCATAACCACGACTTGTAAATAATTGGGGTGTGGGCGTATAAATTAATGTTTCATTAAAGCCCCATCTAAAAGGTATCTTAAGTTTAGCTGCTCTCCAATATCGCGTTTGATATAATAATGTAGGGATTTTTTTTTCGAGGGGTAATCCTTTAGGGATACAGATAGTAACTGCTATTTTCACGCCATCTCTCATTGTAATATAAATGTTGCTTGTTGTATAATCTTCATATAACGGTTTTTGGGGAATTTTCCATTCCAATTGAAAAGGATTATTGCCTTTATTAATATTTTCCCTCATCTTTTTTCTCTCCATATTTATTTTTGTATAAATAGCTGGGTATAACCGTAACTCTATAAACTTTCTTTAAAGGTTATTTTTTTATAAATAGCTGGTTATAATTAAGGTTTTTCAGAACCTGAACTTTCTTCTGGAAGTTTAGGCATAAACTCTTCTAAATTACTATCCTGTTCTAAATCACGAGGAAAATTAACCCCTAATATTCTTTGTATATCCCAGATTAGATTTATATAATCAAGTTGTAATGGTATTAAGATATTAGGGACTGAAATTTCTTTTTTTCTCTCAATTTTATCTTTTAAATTTTCTATAAATCGTTCCTCTAAATATCTAACAATAATAGCCAAATCTTGAGGTAAGAATAAACTTAATTCTGCCTGTTTTCCACTAGCAAATTCGTTTAGTTCCGTTAAAGATTGTAAAATAGGTTGAACATCCGTTTCCTTAAGAATTACTTTCTCATTGGGATCATCCCATAAATCCCTTATTTGAAATCTAATTCTACTTAGGTGTGTTATTAAAGGGGAAAAAAAGTCTGACATATGCGAACGAAGTTCTGTTATACCTATCGATCTTAAAGATTCTTTTTTAACACTTATTTCCATTTTAATCACAACATTTCATTTTACTTCCTTATCTAAGTTTTTCTGGGAAATAGAAATATTTCAGAATGTAGTATAGAACCACAAAAATCTCAAATGTTATGAGGAGAGACGCCAATAATATATTAGGAGGAACGTTAAATTCTCCTACGTACAGAACGACAATCAAGAAAAATAAACTGATCACGATAACTAGTCCAACTAGAACAAATTTTTTCCACTTGTTAAGAAGTTCCTCATCAATTTGAGAAGAAATGCTTATAAAATATCGACGAATTAAGTAATTTAAAGGAATCAGGCATAGCATAAAAGCAGTAAAAAAACCAATTATCCATAGAACAACATCTTCTGTAACCACACATAGGAATATTCCCGTGCCTATAATGGAAATAAGAATGAAAGCTAAATAAAAAAATCGTCGAGGAAATAAAGGTAGAGCTGGTTCTTCAGTTATTTCTTGATTTCTTTTCCTATAAAATCTTATCGAATGGGCAATTAAAAAACCCCCAGCACAGAAAGGCAAGGTTTGAAATAAATATAGTACCAGTATTCTTTCCATTAAAATTAAGAAGTAGAATGTTAGAAGTATGAATGAACAAGTTATTAATATAACTCCACAAATTAGATTTAAACCTAATATCTGTTTGTTAATTTTTTGTTTGTCCAATAGAATCAAATTGAATAACCCTACTGTATAACCACTAGAGAAGAAAAGAATTACCCCAAGAATAGTATTAGATAAATAGAAGAACACTCCTATTATAGCTCCAGTCCATCCAATCAAATTAATTAAGAGAATCCTTTTAAATAATATATTAGCACACCCAAGAAGGATCTAATGAAACTCATTAATAAGAATTATTAATTTCATCTTTTGGTCTTTCTACTTTATCCAATTGATCCCTTTCATTTTCTTTCTGTGATAAATAACCAATTGGTACCTTATAAAAAGTTTATAATTTACGTGTATACCCCGCCATTTTTACATAAATAAATAAATAAAAAATGGATTTTTATTAAATATTTATATTTATGGAAATCTTCCATAAGTTTTAACTGCTTGAACGAGAGCTAGATAATTTTTGACCTTGATTCCAGAATGAATACTGTTGTCTGAACCTAGCATCAGGCCTCTTTTTCCAGTTTTTTTAATAATTCTTGCTACTTCCTTAAAAACTTGTTTTGGGGTACCTTGTTGTAAAAGATTAGTGCAATCTATTCCCCCTGTCAAACATAGGTCAGGATATCTATTACGGATCTCTCCGATATCATTCACATCAGATTGAATTGGATGTAACGCATCAATACCAGTATTGACAATTGTATCCAGCTCTTGCCAATTATCTGAGTCAAATCGCCCATCTGAATGAAAAACCACCCGCATATCATATTTATGCGCATAATCCACAAAATCTTTAATTAATGGAGCAAAATATTTGCCGTATATTTCATTACGAATAAATGGTCCAGAATTCATAGCGAAATCCTCTCCTATAAAAATTATTTTGGCCGAAGTATCCGCCATTCGCTTTATGATCTTCTTGTAAAAGGTAAGCTTATCACGTAAAAATTCTAAATACGGACCTTTTAATCCCTGGCGATACTCTTTAAACACTTGCCGGAAAAATTTATTTAGTGCATCTTTTATATAACCAAAAATTGAATACCAAGTTTCAAAGAATCCTGTTATCATTAAAGGAAAGCATAACCGTTCTCGAAATTTTTTAGAAAAAATTATCGTCCTAGCATCACATAACATCTCATAAAATTGAGCATTTTCTTCAATATTAAAAGATTCGATTGCCTTTCGATGAGCTGCGATTTGTTTTCGAAAATCTTTTTCAAATACTACACCACAACCTTTTAGATCTCCAGTAGTATCTAAAACAAAAGTTTCATAATCCTCTGTAAGGAGGTATGTTTTCCCTTCTCTAATATATTGACCTATCACATTTAAAGATGGATAAAATTGAACTGCTGCTGCATCCACTCCCAGACGGCAATAACTCTCAAAATATAGGCTCATTGATTTTACTTTTTGTTTTAAGGGACCCGTAGGGGAGGTCAATGGACCGCTTAATATCTTAAAAAGACTGTTTAATGGCAAAATCCTCGATGTTAATGGTCTTTTAGTGGTCGGAGGTTCAAATCCCAAATATCGTCGTGCACTTAATATCACATTTTCATACATTCGGTCAATAATTCGCTGTAAAAACGCTGGAAAATAATGATAATTAAGCATGACGTTTAAAGCTGGTTTTAATTGTAATCCAATATCAAAAACAGGAATTCGATCAGTTTCCCTGAATTCTAAAGCGGCCAAAACACGTTCTTCCGGTGAGACCATATTCTTCATCCCTTTAATTAACTATTATACTAGTAATTTGCAATGACTTTTTTAATTTATTCAATTAATTTTTTAGAATTTTTGATGAACCATTCTTTACTTTCCTCATAATTTTTTAAGCCTTGGGCAATATCCATTGTAACAGAAAAAACCTCTCCTTTTGAAGGAGAAAATTCATATCCATTTTTTTCAAGAAATATATATGCTATTAAAATCCCGATTCTCTTATTCCCATTAGAAAAGTAATGGTTCTCCACGAGTTCCTTAAAGAGAATTATAACCTGATCCCAGATAGTAGGAAAATGGTAGATTTTTTATTTAACTATTATTGTGAAGAGTTCTTAATGTAACCCAAACTATCCAGTTTAATGGATACTTATCCAATAAGAAAAAATATTATCAATGATAAAACAATTATTATAAATATTTCAGGAATGATACCCTTTCTTTTATAATTCCAATTTGGAAGCCAGTAGAGCGTTTTTTCGCGAAATTTATCAATCATTTTATGAAAATAATATCCTTCTTCCCATATTGATTTTGATTCTATTTTCTTTTTTTTATATTGAATTGGTCTTAAAATGCCCCAATCTACAATATCAACTAAGACTGAAAAGAAGCCGCCTAATAAATAAAACCAAAATAAACCTATGACAATAAACCAAATCGCAAGAATAAACGCTGCGACAATCATAATGATAATCCAAATTGACCAGAATTTATCCACCCTTTGTGGCTCTGGGGTATGATATGTTATTTTCGCGAAGGCGTCAAGAAGAAAATGAGAAAAGAATGCGAATATTGCGGTGAAAATAATATTAAATGGAACAACAAAATACATAAAACATAAAATTTGGATAATGATACCAGTTAGAAAATGAGTTATTGCTTGCATATGATATTAAATCAATTAAATTTTATAAATGACTTATAAAATTATATTTACATTTACCGTGGTATTTTAAAATCCAACATATTAGAAAATTAAATTTTGGAGAATTAGATTATACTATTTTTTACTTTTAT
>CAYSZJ010000196.1:0-5917 GCA_964435435.1 uncultured archaeon | reverse complement strand
AATAAGATTTATTTATAGATTCCAGAGTATATTTCTTTTTTTACTAACTCATAATCTAATGATTCCTGAGACTTAATACCTAATTTCCATTTTTGACAAACATCTTTGGCTCGTTGGGATATATATGCAATATCTCGACGATCTACTAAATCCGCTTTGAATTTTCTTACTCCCGCAAATAATTGTTTAAGGCCAATACCTAATTTACTTGAAAAATATGTATAAACCCCTACAGCAGCTGGAGGAATTACCTTTTCAGCATAAATTCTATGTAAATTATCATATTCGATAAATGCTTCATTGAGTGTTAAACTTTTAGGATCTTTTTCTTTAGGAAATCCTAAATTACGTAAAATCGAGGGTGTTGTTTCTGATTTCGCAATTGTTTCACCTATAAATTTTGCTTTCATCGCAGCGGTAAGCGGGGCCCGTGCCATGGCAATACACTTTACATATGGGGCACCCATGGCAAGAGCTTTGAAAATTTGGGTCTCATTTGCAATACCTCCTGCTATTGCAATTGATGGAATGGTGGTGTTAGGATTTTTCTTTTTAATCATATCAATACATCCAACTACAAGTGCTTCTAAGTATGCTGTTGGAATTGAACCCTCGTTCATCATGCTTACTGGGCTCATTCCGGTGCCTCCACCAGCACCATCAAAAGTCATTCCATTAACCTTTCCTTCAACACCTAATCGTAATATCCATGCTGTTGCTGCTGGTCTATATGCACCTGTCTTTATGAAGATATTCTTCGCTCCACTTGAACTTAATTGATCAATTTCTTCTAAAACATCTTCTGTAGTCGCTAATCCTACCCTACTATGCCTTTCAAAATCGGGAATCAATCCTGCTTTCCATCGTTCAATAACAATAGGATCAGATGGATCTGGAACTACTAAATATCCTCTACTTTGTAGCAATTGAGCCCTTTCCAAAGTTTCTAATCTCACTTCACCTCCAATAGCTTTTGCACCTTGTCCAAATTTTAGTTCAAGAGATGATACATCTAATTTTGATAATACATAATCAAAAACACCTAATCTCGTATCTTCTATATTCTTCTGGATAATAATATCTCCATATTTTCCATCCCAGAATTCTCTATATATATTAACACGATTTTTCATATCAACGGTATCGATAACTTTCGGATATACAGCATGATTAGAAAATTCGGCATATGGATCCATCCCTACAACATTCTCTCCTATTGTAATACTTATTCCGGCTATAGCCGCACCAATTGCTAACCCGTCCCAATTTCTTTTTGCAACATATGTACTTCCTAATCCTGCAATTATAATGGGAATTTTTTGTCTTATATTTCCCCATTTTTTTTCAAGATTTACATTAGAAAAAATTACTTTATCTTCATGAGCTTCAATACCTTGAACACCACGGCATTCAAATTGAATTTGAAAATCACTATAGGAAAAACCAAAATCTTTTGGAGAACCTGCTGT
This sequence comes from uncultured archaeon, assembly GCA_964435435.1. Taxonomy (GTDB): domain Archaea; phylum Asgardarchaeota; class Lokiarchaeia; order Sigyniarchaeales; family SOKP01; genus Loki-b32. Next base: position 4,448 of record CAYSZJ010000196.1, on the reverse strand, counting down.
AGAATTGCCATAAAACTCTCTTCGTGGGTATAATACTTCACGGCCTCTAAGAGCGGATTTTGAGACTTCGCAAAATACAGGGCAATCAGCAATACAAATAGGACATAGTCCAGACTCACATGAATCTTCAACTCGAGTTCTCGAGCCAATCATACTTGACTGATGGGTAATCATCGAAAATTTTGTCATTTTTATTCAATACTCCAAATTTAGATTGCTTTATATAATCGTGGTCTTTTCTCATAATAGACTTCTAATTTTTCAGGCATTGTTTTCTTAATTCTATCGATGACATGTACAACTCCATTTCTATTATGCCCATATCCCATTGCAGCTGCCCACTCAGCTGCAGTTGATACTCCAATCTCTTTTAATTTGTCCAAACAAATCTCTTCCCAAGTCCTTAGGATAGTTTCATTCACTATTTTTTTCCTCCATATTTCTTATTGACGATTATTAGATCATTTACAATTATGGGAATCAGATCCCATTTCTTTATATAATGAAAGTTTTTCTAATTTATAAATTTTATGTGAACATTTTTGTATTGTTTATTAATTTTCTTAAATGGATCGACAAAAAACCTAATATTTTATTGAAAAGAAGTATTGAGAATTATTGATTATCTTGAATAATGTTCATAATAAATTATCTTTTATATAAATTTTACGTAAGCATCATAAACAATTTTCAAAAAACTACATGTTATAAGAAATTCCTTTTAATTGAGTAGTAATATCAAAAATTTTTTAGTTTTTTAATAAGTATTCTAGAATAACCATTATCTAGCATATTATTGGAATTTCATTAAAGAATAAAAAATTATGAAAGCATAGATTCATTTTTTGGACCAATTAAATGAAAAATAAAAACATTCAACAAATCGCAAATCAATTTGATATCATAAAACAATCTAATATTAAAGAAAAATTCGAATATAAACTAAAGAATTAAATATAAAAATATCAAAGGTGGGTTAAACACATCTATTCTTACTGAAAATAATTCTCGAAATTACGGTAATAGAAAAAACATTAACAAACATGACGTAAGAATAAATTCAGAAGGATAGTATTCAGATATTTAAAAATATTAAAAAAAGGGATATAAAATATAAGAGGTTCAACAGGTTATGAGTCTTCTCAAATATATTATAAGAAGAGTAGTTGTCATGATTCCAGTATTATTCGGAGTATTAACATTAACATTTATTCTTAATAGATTAATGCCAGGGGATCCGATTGCTGCTCGATTAGCAGCCTCGGGATTGCATAATCCCGCTCAGGGGCTTTATCAACAGATGAGATGTCAACTTGGATTATGTGATCCTATAATAATACAATATTTTAGATATATAGGGGAATTATTTACAGGTCAATGGGGCGTATCCGTCTCTATTGTTCGAAATCAACCTGTCTGGGATCTTGTAATGGAGAGGATGCCATTAACCATAGATTTAACACTATTTTCTGTAGCAATATCATCTTTTGTAGGAATTAAGGCAGGAGTTATCTCAGCAGTCAATAGAAATAAAACTGCTGATACAGTAGTAAGAGGTCTTGCTCTATTAGGTGTAGCACTCCCAGTATTTTTTCTAGGAATGTTACTACAGTACACTCTCGGCTATGTCGTAAGAGTATTCGAACCAACAGGATATTTGAGTAATGATATTCAAAATCCACCGTTTGTTACAGGCTTTATTATAATTGATGGAATATTAGCAGGTCAATGGTATGTAGTTGTAGATTATCTATGGCATTTATGTTTGCCTGTATTTTGTCTATCATTTATTGGTCTCGCAACTATTACACGACAGACTCGTTCAAGTATGTTAGAAGTCTTAGAGATGGATTATGTGAGGACAGCAAGAGCAAAAGGATGTGAAGAAAAAGTAGTAATCCATTCTCATACTTTAAGAAATGCTTTAATTCCAACTGTGACTATAATCGGATTAGGGATAGCTGGTTTATTAGGAGGAGCTGTTCTTACAGAAACTACATTTGGCTTAACTGGTATGGGTAGTCTATTTGTTAACGCAATACTCTTATACGATTATTGGGTGTTAAATGCGCTAGTGTTTATGATTACAATCATTTTCATATTTGCAACTTTACTAACCGATGTTATATACGCAATATTAGACCCAAGAATAAGGTATACCTAAAAATTTTGTTAAAAAAAAAAAGAGATAATTTTTGTTTAAATTATCTTCTCATTTTAATTACGTTCCTTAAAATAATAATAAATATTTCCAACTAAAAATATAGTTTTTATTGATCATTTTTTTATTATGATATACACTTTTTACCAAACAAAATGATTAATATGATTCCTGAAAATTGGTATGAAGTAATTAAAGAAAAGGACCATTTAATTATAATTAAAGAAAAGCTTGACGAGATTGATTCTCGTTATCTAACAAAGTATACAAATTTATTCTTAATTATAGGAAATAAAGAGTGTTTATTAATTGATACCGGCTGTGGCCTCTTTCCACTCAAACCTATTATTGAAAAATTTCTAAATGGAAAAAGATTAAATGTGGTGAATACACATTCTTATTTTGATCATGTGGGAGGAAATGGTGAATTTGATTCGGTTTTCATCCATAAAAATGAGGAAATGTTTATAAAAAATAATCTTGATTTAACATTTCTAAAAGAGGCTCCACATACTGTTGTAAATCGCTATAGCAATATAAATTTGATTTTACCACCTACAAAAAAGATTAATCCGTTGAGTGGTGGTGAAGTTTTCAATTTAGGAGGGATCGATATTGGATATATTCATAACGCAGGACATTCTCCAGGATCTATTTCTTTATACACAGATAAAGGTGAACTTTTTCCCGGTGATCTCGTTCATTATGGCTCTATCCCTCTTCCTCCTAAGGATGATATTTCACTCATGGTAAACAGTATTGAGAAACTAATTACTCTTTGCAATGAAAAAAATATTAATGAGATATATCCTTCTCACGAAGACTATGGCGTCTCTAAAGATATATTGACAGAATTATTTAACCATCTTAAGAATATCGATGAGTTCTGGGAAAATCGGATACCGAATAAATTTAATAATGCCTGGGAAATTGATGTTGGCAGATTAAACCTCATGTTAAAGGTTGGGATAAAAGAACGTAAGGATTTCAGAAATAGTGTGAGACTTCTCAAAGAGGAATAATAAATTATAAAAAAGTGAAGATTTTCTTCTTAGCTTTTTAAAATATTACTTTTTATTATTTTCTTTTTCTATTAAACCAGTAAAAGAACTACCCTCTTTAAGAACATTTAAAACTAAATGAGTGTTAGTGCGCTCAACATAAGGAGAAGTATGAATCTCCTTTATCATTTTACTTAGAGCTTCCCTTGTTTTAAATTTTGCTATAATTAAAGCGTCATATATTCCTGTAATGTCATATACTGCGAAAATATTTGGATTTTGGGCTATTTTTTTTTCAACCTCTATCATTTTTCCTTTAGAAATTGTTATCTCGATAATGGCAATAATATCATAACCTATTTTTTCAAAATCAATATTGGCATTATAACCCTTAATTATGTTATCTTCCTCTAATTCATCGATATGTTTTTTTATTGTTAAATGGGATTTATCTAATTTTGTTGCTATAGAGCGATGAGAACTTCGTCCTTTTTCGCTTAGAATTCTTAATATTTCAATATCTAATTCTTCAAGATCACCTTCTTTCATTAATTGATAATAATTTATACACATTTATAAAATATTGCATAATATCTATAATTGTATTATATTATTTTTGTCATTGGATATAATATAATTATAATATTTATAAATAAACATTTACTATTTTAATATATAAGATAAGATCATTTTAAAATGTGAAACTTAATGATTGAAAAAAATGACCCTAATAGAAAGGAATTATGTGAAAAAGTAATAGAGAAGATTAAAAAAGAAGATATAAAATTTATATATCTCCAATTTACTGATATCCATGGACTCATTAAATCATTTGAAATTAATTCGAAAAGGATTGAGGATATCTTTGAGGTAGGTGAAAATTTCGACGGTAGTTCGATAACAGGCTACGGAGCAATTGAAGAGAGTGATAAGATCGCACTTCCTGATCCAAGCACATTTTATCTTTTGCCATGGAGAAAGGAAAATAAGGTTGCGAGGGTGATATGTGATATTTATAAACCCGATGGAGAACGGTATGAAGGAGACCCTCGTGGAATATTGCAACGAGCTGTTAATAAAGCAAAAGAATTAGGGTATAATTATAATTGTGCTCCAGAAATGGAGTTCTTCATATTAACTCCAGATACCGAACAAGCATTTAAACCCTCAGATATGAGAGGGTATTTCGATTATGACCCTTATGATATAAATGAAATGATAAGATATAGGATAGCGGAATATTGTGATGCAATGGGGATTTCTGTGGAATGTATACATCATGAAGT
>CAYSZJ010000195.1:0-5991 GCA_964435435.1 uncultured archaeon | reverse complement strand
CTGAAATTAGGTGAATTCTTTAGTCTAGGAAAATTCTTTTCAAAAAAGAATAATTTACAATTATTTTTTCTTTTTTTTTATGTTCACATTAAGGATAGAACTATTTTGTTTTGTGCCTTTAACATATCTCCCATAATAAGCTCCATCGCATCTTTTATGTCAGGATTATTTTCACGAATACTGCGCTTAGCGTTCACACTTGCCATAAGAACTTCATTCAATCCACGTAAAATCATATCTGGGCTATACCAAAGTCTTTTTGACGCCCACCATTGAGAAAATGAGTGAATACCCCGATCTAACAGATTTATTGCATTATCAAATATTCTTTTCTCTCGTCATTTATTCCATCACGATATTTTGCTGCTAAATGAATCAAGGTGAGGGCATACATGAAAAACCGATGTTGTTCTATATGAATTTCATTGTTCGGGTCGAGCCACAGAGGAAATGATACATCTGAAGCAATATCATAGGGCATTGATACAAAAATGTTCGAATATAGTAATAATGAGATGGCTCTTATTTATATTCAGTTTCATTTATTACCAAATTGGGAGCAGTAAATCCTTTTTGGATTTTTCGTAATGTATATTTCCGAAATTCTTTGCTTGTGAAATTTTGATTTCCAAATTGCTTACGTTCCTCTACATCCTTTCCTTTTTTATCATTTGTCTCTTCAATATCCCGCATAGCCTTTTCCACCATAGTTGCTCCTAACAATAGGCTAAACATAAAGAATGAGAGTAAAGCAGCATTTTTTTCTTTGATCTCTCCTTTATCAATTGCTTTTTGAATTACGTGAGTAGTTCCATCTAGAAAGCTAAATTGTTTATATTCTTTTTCAAATGGGCCAACTTTTTCTGATGGAGGGGAGTATATAATGTGCATCATTCGAAAAGCCGCATAATCTCTTTCTGCAAACTCAAAAAAGTGTTCAAAAATTTTTAATAATACATCTATGGTTGTACCACTAAATTCTTTAATGATATTCCGGTTTTCATTCCGATATTGTTCATAAAACTTCTTTCTTATCGCAATCCATAATTCTCGTTTACTCTCTACATAATTATAGAGATTATTTGGATCCATATTTAATTTTTTTGCTAATCCATGTAGTGTAAAACCATCTCGTCCGCGCTCTTGAAACAATTGCTTCCCTACTTCCAAAATTCGTTCAAATTGAGCAGCTTTTTTTTCGGGTGAACGACTTCTTGTCTTTTTACCTTTAGGTTTAATTGCCTTTTGTTCCACCATTCTTTTCACAAAACCAAAAAGATAATTAAAGTGATAATCTATTATTGCATTCTAAATTTCATTTATTAATTAAATATTGAAATACATTCATATTATTTAAAAATTATGAATGAAACGCTTGAGATTTTAAAAAAAAGGAAAAATCTATAAATATGAATTTTCTATACTCCATAATTGAGATTTTTTTAAAAGAAGTTAAAATATTAATTAATTATGAATAAAAGTAATTGGTTTTTTATACTAAAATACATTCTAGAAGCAAACACGGTGGTTTAATATAGATTCAACATCTAAAGGATTAATCTTTAAAGTTGAGAGAATGGCTACTGACGATGGTCCTGGTATTCGTACAACAATTTATTTTAATTACTGTCTCTTAAATTGCGTATGGTGTCACAATCCAGAATCAATTCCAAAAAAGCCTCAACTTCAATGGATAATGCGCAAATGCATCGGTTGTAAGAGCTGTGTGGAGATTTGTCAACAAGATGTTTTGTTTTTTGAAGAGGATGGTTTACATATTAACAGAGAGAAATGTAATAGTTGCGGAGATTGTGTAGAAATATGCCCAAGTACTGCATTAACTATGTTTGGGGAGTGGTGGGATTTAGAAGTTCTTTTTCACGAAATAGAGAAAGAAAAAATATTTTTCACTAAAACCAAAGGTGGTATTACCGTATCTGGTGGTGAACCTACATTACAACCAGATTTTCTTTTAGAGCTTTTGAAATTGTGCAAGAAAAGTGACATATCTACGGCTCTAGATACATGTGGATATTCAAGTAAAAAAGTATATGAGGATTTACTACCCTATGTTGATATAGTTCTTTTAGATATAAAGGTTATGGATCCTGATAAACATAAAGAATATACAGGAGTTACAAATGAAATAATTTTAGAAAATGCTAAATGGATTTCGAATTATATCAAAGAAAATGGAAAAGAGATGTGGATAAGGACACCATTAATACCAAAATATACTGCTACGGATGAAAATGTTAAAGAAATTGGAGAATTCATTGTAATTAAATTAAATAATATTCCTAAAAGATGGGACTTATTAAGTTTTAATAAACTATGTGACATTAAATATTCAAGGCTAAATATGCCATGGGTTCTTAAAGATGAACCATTAATGACAAAAGAAGAAATGGAACATTTTCTAGCAGTTGCTAAAAGTACTGGAGCGAAAAATGTAAAGTGGTCTGGTTTAACAAGATAATTAGAAAAAATAGATTCTTTATAACGGCATAAATAATTAATTTCTCATTTTCTAAGTGCTTTGCCTGAATATCACTTTGGATATTACATGTCCAAATATGGATTATATTTGCTTATAAATCCATGGAAATTCTTTAAATTATTTGTTAGGAACCCACCAACCAACATGAAATATTCCCGCTCTATTAGAAAAAAATCATAAGCTAAAAAAGTCCATAGAACGGTATAAACTAGGGTAAAGCTTTTCAATAAAGATCCTTATTAAAAGTTCACTTCAAATACCCTTCAAGGATAATAGGAATCTAGCAATATTAAAAATAAAAATGAAGAAAAAAAGCTATTTTAAAAGTTAAGTTTAAAGTACAGTTTATAATTCATTGAATACTGTTCGGTCGATGATATCATCCTGAAGTTCTTTACGGAGATCTATGAAACGGGCGGAATAACCCGTGACCTTAACTGATAGATCAGGATATTTTTCTGGATGAGCTTGCGCATCTCTTAGTATATCTGAACTTATTGGATTAATCTGAAGCTCTCTTCCCCCTAACTCAAAATAAGCTTCTAAAATAGAAGCAAATTGATCGACTCCCTCGTCTGTCTCTATTAAGCTGGGATTGATTCTTACATTCATTGATACTCCATCAGTTAGAAGAGCTTCACGTGTAGCTAAAGCTACTGAACGGAGTGCCATAGTAAGGCCATTATTTTCTGTGCCGTTTGCAGGAGAAACACCGTTAGCAACGGATTTACCAGAGAGTCTTCCATCAGGAGTTGCCCCTAACATTCTACCCTCAGCAACTTGACCTCCAGCAGACACTAGACATGGGCGATATATACCGACACCACCTCTCGCAGGATGTTTCCTCACAATTTCACAAAAAACATTCGCGGCCCATTTTGCTAGATCATCTACCCGTTCGTCACCATTACCGTATTTAGGAGCCTTGTTCCGTAATTTTTCTCTAAGCGCTTCTGCCCCTTTAAAATTATTACGAAGATGCTTAACTAATTCTCCCATTGTCAGCAATTTTTCCTCGAATACTGCCCAACGAATTGCTGCTAATGAATTAGCTACAGTTGCTAATCCTTGTGAGCCAATAGGGTTGTTATTGTAGCGTGCTCCATTTCGAGTTACGTCCATTCCACTCTCTAGACATCCCTCTATTGTAGATGATAGCAATGGGGAAGGAAAGCCTTCGGCAAATGCTTTATCCTTTAACTCAGCCATTTTCACAGCTTTGTCTACTGCAAAAGTAAGTTGATCAACAAAAGCTTGCTTTACATCTTCAAAAGTTTCAAAAGTACAGGGATCGGGAGTTTTTGCACCGACAGTTCGATTTCCTGAAAAAAGCATACGTCCTTCATTTAATGCCATACCAAAAACGATTGTGAACTTAACTCCATTACCTGCTGTATAGGAAAAATCATTTCCGGTGCCATGGGGTTCCACACACCCTACGAGCGAATAATCACGGGCATCTTCTAGTGGATAACCATCTTCTTGAAGTTGTGGTACTAATATTTCATCATTATGGATACCCATTCCTGCGGTATATCGAAACGTTTCAAAAACTCTTTTCACAAAATCGCGGGGCGTTTTGGATGAAATCCGTATCGATAACGTGTTCAATAAACTTTTTACATTTGCAATGGCCTCGAGAAACATGTATGATACGTCATTTGTAGCATCCTGCCCGTTTTTATCTAACCCACCAATAGTTATATTGTTCTGTCCTGCTATAACAACAGAAGAAAGTTTAACTAAATATTCTTCAATTGTTTCTAAAGCTTTTTTATAAGTGATCCGTCCTTCTGCTAAATCTGCTGCGTAATAAGGATAAAGATATTGATCTACTCGTCCTTGAGAAAAGATATTACCCTCACCATAGCTCATTTCCATAACAACGTTAGTCATCCATACCGATTGAAGTGCTTCCATGAAAGATCTAGGCGGGAGGGCTGGTACTCGTCTTGCACGTTCAGCAATTTCTAAAAGTTCTGCTTTTCTTTCTTCTGTAGCATTTTCAGCCATTTCTATCGCGAGATCTGCATAGCGATTCGAATAATCACAGACGGATTTTGCAGCTACCTGAACTGATTTATAAAAATCCTTACGTTGTTCGTAATTATCATCTGTCTCCTTGAGTTTCGCAAGTCCTTCTGCGGCACTCCTTTCTATTCCTTTAAATCCCATCTTAAGAACTCGTCTATAACCCGGAATGGTATGTCCCTGCATAACAGCATATGCATAATAATTGACAGGAAACAGAGAAATTGCTGGAGATATTAACTCATTGTTCTCCTTATATAAGCCTGCTTGTTTAAAAAGTTCTACCCTTCGGTCATTTAATGTCTTTCCCTTCCAGAAAGGGATAAATTCATTTTTCCACTCATTAAGCTCTTGCTCTGTAAAAGGTACATAACGCCCAAGGGTGGGGTGATTTTCACGAACTAACTTTTTGAATTTCTGATCTATCGTTTTGTCTAAGAGAAAATCATAAAGTTTAACATGCCTTCCAAGTTCTATTTCGATTGGATCAGCTCTTATTTTACTAGATTTTACTCCTACAAGAATCTCATCATCATCAATCCTTATAGGAAGGCAGCGTAAGAATTCCTCTAATGCTTTAGCTTTCCTCATACAGGGAGGAGAATCTTCCATTTGTTTCCATATTCTTGTATAACATCGTGCTCGCTCAATATCATATTCAAAAGGGCAGGATAACATTCTATCTCTAATCTTTCGAACCCTCTCTGAAGGTATCCCTTGAAGAGGTATCATTTTAATATCTTGAATTACCATAATTCATATATTGTATTTTTTATTAATTAAATTTACGATGTAAATTTATTTAAAGGTTATGATAATAGTATATTTAAACATTTCTGAAAATTATTACTATTTGTAAAAAAACTATATTAATCACAATAAATTTTGTCCTCAAAATTTAATTCTTCCTATAAATCTCATTTTATTATTACTTCTATAATTGAAATTTTGGTAGATTTAATGTTTTAAAATCTAAATAAATTTTAATATTTTTAATATAGTTTATAATAAAATAATTGAAAAAACCTTGAGGGGATAAAATTATTATTTATTCAAGAGATAAACTCTCTTTAAACTCTTGAATTTTTGATTGTATTGATGTAGGAGGATTATTACACCAAATAAAATGACCATTTTCGATTTTAATCTTATGAGGCAGTTCTATTTCACACTCTTTTGTACGAGCATCTGAAGAACAGCGTGGATTAAAAGTACATCCGGGTGGAGGTGCTATAGGGCTTGGTACTTCACCTTTGATAACAAAACTGATTTCTTGATTATAAGGATCAATTTCAGAACGTGAAGTAAGAAGAGCTTGAGTGTATGGATGAGAAGGATTTGAAAAAATTTGTTCCTTTTTTCCAACCTCTACAAATTTACCAAGATACATGACAGCTATGTGATCAGCAATATGGTTTACAACAGCTAAATTATGAGTAATAAACAAAAATCCATACCCA
>CAYSZJ010000194.1:0-6031 GCA_964435435.1 uncultured archaeon | reverse complement strand
GGAATTATTGGAAACATGAAGAAGAAATTATGCAATCAATTAGATATTTTCTTACTAAAGGACGGGATGAAATTGATGGTGTAATTTTTCTTGTAAGTTTTGCTTGCGGACCTGATAGTCTTATTTCTGAATTGATCATGCGGGATATGAAAGTTGTAGGATTACCTTTTCTGGAGATTATAATGGATGAGCATTCTGGAGAAGCCGGACTTTTAACAAGAGTAGAATCATTTGTAGAGATGGTCCGGAGAAAAAAGAAGAAATTATCATTAGGTTCAGCAAAACACGTTGATTCTTTAAAAGTGTCTTAACCTGTAATAAAAACAATATAAGTAGTTAAGTTTATTGTTTCTCTCAATTTTTTAAACAAGTGAAGGAAAACTGACTTTTTTTATTAAAATTTAACTAATTTTTTAATAATCAATATAATTTTAAAAATATATGTTGATTTAAGTGATAATCATTAATGGTGAGCATAAAAGCATAATATTGGTAATCTTATTTTTTGTTGTGCAATATTTAAATAGTCTTTTATAATTTTTTCCTTATTTAATTAATTATTTAAATAAATGTATATCTAAGTAAACTAATCATAATTGCTAATGTCTTAGCTGATAGGTAATGTTAAACAAAAGTCTTCATAGAATCACGAAACACAAACCTCAATATTTTGAGGGTTTAGAAATTGGAGCTGTTTCTGTAAAGTGGGTTCGTAGAACACAAAATGGAGAAATTTTGAATGAAGTTGTACGTCACGAGGGTTCTCCTAGAAAAAAAATACAAGAAATATTTGAACGTTATAATGTTGATAATAATTCAAAGATTGTGATAACTGGTCAAGCAACAAGCAGTTTTCTGAATTTACCATACATTTCAGAAGTAGAATGTTTAGAGAAGGCTCTTTCCTTCTATAATCTAAAACCTGATATTCTACTCTCACTTGGTGGAGAAACTTTTAGCGTTTATCCAATGAAAAATGGTATAATAAAAAATATTATTTCTTCTACTAAATGTGCCGCAGGAACAGGTGAATTTATTATCCAACAGCTTCAAAGGATGGGAATGACCATTGTAGAAGGTATAGAGGCAAGTGTACATGGTGAATTTACAAAGTTAGCAACACGTTGTTCTGTTCATTGTAAATCCGATGCAACTCATAAGCTTAATAAAGGTGAATGTAAACCAGAGGATATCGCAAAAACATTAATTCGCGATTTGGCGACAAAGGTTAGTAAAATGATTGATTCAGCTCAATGGCAAACAGATTTAATTGTAATAACTGGAGGTGTTGCTTTAAACAAAATATTCATTGAAAATCTACAAGATTTACTTATTTCATCTGAAATTAAAACCCTCCCAGAAAGTCCTTACTTTGAAGTTTTTGGAGCTTCTTTATACGCGTCAGAGTTTCAAGAAGAGTACCCCCCTCGAGAATTGTGGTTCAAAAATTCATCTTTTGAATTTGAAAGACTTAAACCTCTTAAAAATGCTGAATCCCTCTTAGATTATCGCGTGAACAAGAATACTCAAGGGAAAATAATTGAAGATGATTCTTATATCCTCGGGATAGATGCTGGATCAACTACAACTAAGGCTGTCTTATTTAACGTTTCTGATGATTCAGTGTGTGCTAGTGTTTATTTAAGAACGTTGGGTAATCCTATATTAGCTACAAAACAATGTATTAAAAGACTGTTAGATCAGTTAGGTAATAAGACTGTTAAGATAGTTCAATGTGGAGTTACTGGATCAGCAAGAGAGATGGTTTCAGTTTACTTAGATAATTGTCGGAGTTTTAATGAGATACTAGCACATGCTAGAGCAGCGGTTGAAGAAGTCCCAAATGTCGATACCGTATTTGAAATTGGTGGTCAGGATTCGAAATTTATTTCATTTCTAAAAGGAGTACCTATTGATTATGCGATGAATGAGGGATGCTCAGCGGGAACAGGAAGTTTTCTTGAGGAATCTGCTTCAGTTGATATGGGTATTAGCGTTGAAAAAATTAGTGATATTGCTATGAAGAGTTTAGAACCTATAGCATTTGGTGAAAGATGCGCCGCTTTCATCAATACCGATTTAAGAAATGCTCTTCAACAATGTGCTAAACAGGAGGATGTTGTCGCTGGTCTTGTTTATTCAATTGCAGAAAACTACATTACTCGGATTATAGGCCCTCGTCAAGTTGGGAAAAATCTACTTTTTCTTGGGGGAGTAGCCTTAAATCGATCTGTTGCCTTAGCTATAGCTGCTCATTTGCACCAAAAAGTAATTGTTCCAGCTCACCCTGAACTAATGGGTAGTGTGGGAACTGCTCTCATGACACGGGATCTTTTACAAAAAGATGTGATCTCTAATCGAGATATTGATCTTAAGAAACTTGAAACAGGTGAAATTGAACTGAGAAAAACTTTTAGATGCAAGTCATGTGAGAATAATTGCGAAATTCAAAACATATCTATAAGGGGAAAGATCTATCCGTTTGGGGGAGTTTGTTCTAAATATAGATTAATGCGTCAAGAGGGGAAGAAAACAAAAGAAGGTCAAGATTTAGTAGAATTCCGAAATAAAATGATGTTTGAAGAATTCGGAGCTCGAAATATTGATAAACCGCGTGGAACGATTGGTCTTCCAATGGCACTTACAGTATATACATTATTCCCATTGTATGTAAAATTCATCAACGAACTAGGATTCAACGTAGAAATTTCTCGGGGTTCTAAAATAGACACTACAAAAACAATTGCTTCTATCTGTTATCCATGTGAATTAGTTCACAGAGAGGTTGATGACCTCATCCAACGTGATGTAGATTATATTTTTATACCACGTGAAATTGAATATGAAATTCCCGATGGATTCTTACATAGTTATACTTGCCCCTCTACAACAACTATACCAGATGTTATACGTGCACAATTTGAGAATATACGCGATAAGATTCTGTCACCACATGTGGGAACTTCTAATCATTTAACACAAATGACGCTTAAAGAATTCGGTAGAATCGCAGTAAAGTTAGGTTTGAATTTTGAGGATGGTAAAAAAGCAGGACAAAAAGCGTTAATCCATAACAATAATTTTTGGGAAAAATACCAAGAAGTAGGTGAAACTAAATTAAAGGAACTATTAAAAGAACCAAGTGTTATTATTGCAGGCAGACCTTACTTGGTTTATCCACCCGAAGTAAGTATCGCTCTCCCTCGAAAGATTGTCAGTAGAGGCTACAACGCAATACCAGCCGATATGTTATCTATGTTATCAGATGGGAACCATATATATGAAAGAAATGTATGGAGTTATACACAACAAATTGATAATGCAGTACAATTTGTGAAAAAGCATTCCAATTTATATATTTGTTTTGTTTCTTGTTTTTCCTGTGGTCCTGATGGTACCATGTATCATAAATTTAGGCATGATCTTGCTGGAAATATATTTTGTTACCTTGAAATAGATTCTCATACTGCTCATGCAGGTTTTGAGACACGTGTGGGTGCGTTTCTTGATATTATTGAAGAACGTCGATTAAAAAAAGTAGAAAAATTAGCATTGCTAGTTGAGTGAGGTATAAAATTATGATTGAAACAGAACAAACGTCGAGAAAAATAGGAAGGATTCGGTTTTCAAATGATTATGAATACATCATAGATAATGAAGGCAATAGAGTAGATTTTAATGATCCACGGATTGTATTTGTTGAACCTGCAGCTCGAAATCCATATGGAAAACGCCTTGTAGTAGATTTATACAAGCAACATAATAGAAACATCAGAATAAGCCAAGAAACTGATGATAATATTTTACAATATGCAAAACAAGTATGCTCAGGTAGAGAATGTGTTCCTAGTCTTGCAATTGCAGGAGCAATTTTGAAGGACATTAATGAATTTCGAAGAAATGATGAAATTACAATTTATCGTGATCCTTTGAACCAACACGGTCCTTGTCAAAACGGAGCATGGCCCGTTCTCTGGGATATATTATTTAAAAAAAGATTAAATATAAAAAACGCATTTTTTTGTATTGCTCCAAGTTTCAAAAATAATTACTTAGGATTAAAACCTGAGTTAATTTTATTAGAAAACGTTAACTTTATCATCGGACATTTTCTCGTTGAAGCAAGAAATGCACTGCAATGCGTAGCTGAAAATAAATTTTTAGCACTTGAGCGATTTGAGGTTATTACTGATGAGTTTATTCACAGTGTGAAAGAAAAAGAAAAAACTTTGAGAACTGGATTGGTGAGATGGGCACGAGATGTGTCTAAAATACCATTAAAAGCTACAGTAGAAGAGACTCCAAAAGTATTGATTTTTGGTGGTTTAAATTTATTGTTTAATCACTATGCTGTAGAAGAATTTTTTCTTGAAAAAGAAATAATTGTAAAGGTCGTTGATCTTGTTGAATCATTAAACATGTTATTGTCAGAGCCAATTTTGCGATATGGATTCAGAAAAGGTATTCTTAGTCCAAGACGGCAGTTTGAAGAAGCTTCATTAGATATTTCCGTTGTAGAGGAAGAATATGAAAGAGATGCTATAAAGGCAAAGCGAAGCTTAAGTAAGATGGAATTTTTAGCTTCACAATGTAACACATATCGAAAAATAATGAGTAAAACAGGTTTATTATTTGATCCTCATGTTGATTTTGTGGATCTCATGGAAGAGGGGAATAAATACGCATCATCAAATGGCTTTACAGAAACACCAGTGACTACTGGAAGATTCATACATTCAGTGAATTCAGGTGTGTATGATGGATTAATAAACATGGGATCATTTGACTGTCAACCAGGTATGAATTCACAGGCGATTATACGCCCTTTAGCTAATAAATGTGATATCCCTTACGCTGCAATAGAGTGTGAGGGTCCTTGGATATCAACAAATCAACGCAGACTTCTTGAAACAATTGCTGTGCAAGCTAAACGATTACGCAAAAAGAAGAATGAGAAAGCAAACAGGGAACTATAATCTTCCAATAAACATTGCAATTACAAATAAAGAGCCTAAAATTGCTAAAGATAATACATTTGTAATTCGAGCTATTTTTGGAGATGGTCGTAGTATAAACCATAGATTTAGAGGAATACCAACAGCAATAATGCAAATCATGCAAATTAAGTATCCAAATCCTAATAAACTAAGTAAATAAACCATTACACCCACAATATAAGCAATAACCTCATTAATTATAAGAAAGTATCCACCCCATTTTATACCATATTTTTTAGGAATTGTACTCGTATCAGTCTTCCGATCATATGGGAAATCTCTTGTATCTCCTAACACTCTAGCTCCTGTCATAGCAAAAAACAGAAATAACGCTAAGAAAATAGCACTTAATTCAAATTTATAAGCAAACAAAGCACCAATTAAAACATAAAATCCTTGAAGAGCACCTAAACTAAATGCTCGTAAAAGAGCAGTGTCAAGCAGTCCATGCACAAGGCCACCAATAACACCTATTAAACATACCAGAGGAATCAGAGCCCAAATATTTACTATGATACAAATTATACTACTTATAGCAAAACATAAAATAACGATAATAAGTCCTCCTCTTGGAGATAAAGTACCTTTAGCAATAGGATTTTTCAAATTACCCGATTCGCGATCTTTTTTATAATCCCCAAGATAATCAAAAAAAAAGCCTCCTGCCGATAATGTTGCTCCAATTATACCTGCAAAAATAATGTTTAGTAAAGTTCCTCCAAGTCCATATGAAACTGAACTTGTAATTAAAGTAAACATGATTATTCTACCTAAACGCCAATTTCCAAATATCAATTGCATTTTAGATGACATAAATAATCTCCCTGAAAATAATAATACAAAATTGCAAAACAATAAATAAATTTTCTTTAATTTTATTAATTAAAACTGAGATTTTTAATAAGAAATTTCATACTTTTGATATTGTTTTCTAAATGAGTATCTTTTTATTATTTGCTTTGTTATTTAAACAAAAGTTTATTTAAATAAACGTCGATTATAATCATTCATTAGTTAATTAATACGTATTAACC
>CAYSZJ010000193.1:3436-6174 GCA_964435435.1 uncultured archaeon | reverse complement strand
AGGTAATATTAATTATTACAATAAACCCAATTTGATTCATTTATAGCAAGTATATCAATGATTCCTATCAATATAAATATATATTCCTATACAACACCCATAAATCTTTTTTTACAAGAAGAAGATTTATATAAAATGGATACTGTATATCTTATAATATTAGAAAACTTATAGTATATGTTTTTCACTATTTTACAATATATTGATGAGATAAAGATTGATAAGACAATTAAAAAATTTCAATCCAAAAGCATTAATGAATTCAGAGAAATACAGACAGTATGTGGAGAATTTTGAATCAGAAATCTTAAGAGGGATCTCTAAATTAATTACTTTACATACTATCAAGCAGAAGGGAGAAGAGGGAATTTATGGGTATAAACTTGCACAAGATTTAAAGAAAGATATGAAGAATGAGATGATTATCAAGGAAGGGACTTTGTACCCCATTTTACGGAAGTTGAAAGCAGATGGATTACTAACTTCAAAAAAAAAAGAATACAATGGGCGATTACGGACTTATTATATAATTTCTTATGATGGAATAAATATTTATAATCATTTAATGGGTTTTTTAACTCATGTAATCTCCTCTCTTTCCCAAATTGTTGACATTGAGGTAAAGTGGGATGATGAGCGCTATCTCATTTGTCCAAACTGCCATAATAGAATCGAGAGTGATAAAATCAGTGAAGATTATTGTACAGCCTGTGGATTGTATTTGGATTATTTTAAGAAATAAAAATTAAATAGGAATTGAAAAGAAATGACAAGTATTATAAAAGAAGCAGAGATCATAAACAAATATCTTTGTCAAATCAAAAAGAATCTGCCACTTTGGGTAAGACTAAGAAAAGATGAGTTAAACTGTATTTTAGATGAAATTGAGGAACATATATGGGAAAAAGCTATTGAATGTGCGGGTGATAAAGAACCAAATGAAATAGATATTCAAGTAGCAATTTCTCAGATGGGAGAGCCGCAAGATATCGCGAGTAAATTCACGAGTAAAAGTACTCCATATATATATATTAGTGAAGAGTTATATCCCTCCTATAAAAAGTATCGCAAAATAATTTTTTGGTCTCTTCTTTTATGGCTAATAGTGTTTTTCATGCAAGATCCCTTTACCGAGCGATATTTTAATTTCGTGGATATTATTTTAAATTTGCTTATAACGTTATCTACACTTTTTACTCTTATAGGAATAATTTTTTGTTATTTATCGATTACAGGATATTTCCCATATGAACTAAGAAAATCTAAAATACAAAAACGATATTCTACCATTGTTCAAATACAAAAGCCGAAATTTAAATCACCTTTTCAAATAATTATCTTATTATTAGAGATTTCTTTCCTTTTATTTATTGGATTAGTCTTTATTTGGTCCTTTCCTCAAATATTAACATTCTTTATACTTTCTTTAATAAAATTTTTAAGAGTATCCACTAAAAGAAAATCTGTAATATGGCAAAGATTATTGATTTTATTGGATGTATTTTTAATGGTTTCGGTAATTTATACCGTAGGAGGACTCCTTTACAATTATAATCTTTATGAACTTCAAGAAATCTTAAGTTTTTTACCCATATTATTCTTCTTTTATGTTTGTTATGAAGTATATATATTTACAATGCTTAGGGATAAAATTGAACTTTATTTAAAAAAATTGAGTTTAGTTAAACGGATAAGTAAAAAAGAAAGTATTTTGAGAGACATAAAAAACAAAGATTTATCAACTACACAAAATAGTGTAGGTAAAAGTAGTAAATATAATTATGAAATTGAAAAAGAATTAAGAATCTATCTAAAAAAAGCAAGAAGAAAGCTTCCATTTTGGCTGAAAACATCAGAGAAACGAGATATAATTCAAGATATCGAAGAAGAAATAAGAGAAGCTATTTTAGAATTTGAAGAATCCAGTAAATTAACAGAGAAAAATTTTAAACAATTGCTTCCGGATTTGGGAAGCATTAAGACGAGATTATTTGAATATAAACAGCGAGGAACTCCAAGAATTTATATCTCAAAAGAGCTATGGCCTTGGTATTTAATTATAATAAAAGCAGTTTTAGTTTATTTCATAATCATCGAAATCTTTATAATTGTTTTGCAGTTAAGTTTTAATGCAGCTTTTAGTAGTATTTTTCAATATTTTAGATTACTCTTGTTATTGTGGATTTGCATATTGATTTTAGTTACTAGGATCTTTACATTTTTATCATTAAATGATTTTATTCCTGGAAAAAAAGAATTTTTAACATCAAAAAAAAAAATTGTAGTAAAAGATCACCTTTATTATATTTGGGAAACTCTATTTGCGGTGATTTATATAGCAATTGGAATAATTATTCTTTACGGTGAAGTTTCTTTGGGAGAATTCAGCACAAATTTTCGGGGTTTTTTATTAATACTTTTAAATATTGTATTAATTTTGCTATTGGGGGGTATAAAATCATTAAAAATGGTTTTTAAACGAAAAAAAGTGATATTAAAATCAGTTTTAATAATTCTAAGCATTGAACTTAGTCTAGTGATAAATTTCTTTATTTTATATAGCTTTATTCATTCTGCTCTAAGTTTAAATATGTTCGCCCTCCTTCTCCTGCCAATTAATATAGAAATAATCTACGAGATCTTTCATTTTTTTTTCAAGGAGCAAAAAGAAAAATCCATAAATGAAGGTGATATTGATGGTTAAATTATTATTGTCGATGTTATGGAAGTGAAGAAAT
>CAYSZJ010000193.1:0-3336 GCA_964435435.1 uncultured archaeon | reverse complement strand
TAGAATTTGATAAAGAAGATTTTGATACTTATACAGATAAATCAAAAATTTTATCAGTTCAAGAATAACTAGTAATTCTTAGAGGGAGGGCTTTATAAAAGAAAGCTAATAAAAGTGATTCCAATAGATGAGCTTAATATAGTAAAATAAAAATTGCCAAAATGGTATTAATAAATTTATCATATGATCATAATTTGACTGGGATAGTAATAAAAACAAGCAACGTAAGTAAACGGTTTAAAAAGACTTTTGCAGTTAAAAATTTAAGTCTTGAAATCAATAAAGGAGAAACAATCGGTTTTGTAGGTCCAAATGGAGCAGGTAAAACTACTACAATAAAACTTTTTGCAAGACTTTTAAGACCTACTTCTGGTAAGATCTTAATAATAAATAATAAAGGTAATTTACAAGATATAAGTCTAAATTCACGAGATCTAATTTCAATGGGATTTTTAATTGATATACCAGTATTTTATGATTCAACTCCTTATGTTTTATTAAAACATTACGCCAAACTTCACAAGTATCCTAATGAAAAAATTGATCAACGAATTGAGAAATTACTTTCATATTTTAATTTAGATAACTGGAAAAAAAAAAGGATTAAAAACTTTTCTAAGGGAATGAGACAAAAACTAGGATTCATTCAAGCTATTATTCACAATCCAGAGATTATCTTTTTAGATGAACCTCAAATAGGATTAGATCCAAAAACTAGAATCAAAATAAGAGAATATTTAAAAACTCTAAAAGAACAAAAAAAAACAATTTTTATTTCATCCCATATGCTACATGAAATCTCAGAAATCTGTGATAAAATTGCGTTGATTAATAACGGAGAACTTATTAAAGTTGATTTCATCAAAAACATGGAGAAATTGTTAAAAATAAATGATATTGTTTGTCAACTGCTCAATCCAATTCCACCAGAAAGATTAGAATTAGTAAAAAAAAAAATTTATGAAAAATTGGCACCATTTTTAGATAAAAATTTAGATTCACCTATTCAATATAAACCCTCAACCAAGAATCTTATTATATATTATGATGGGAAACCTGAATCTAAAGGAGAAATTTTTAAAATTTTAGGTAAGGATTTTGGTTCAATTTTTACAATTATATCTTTTTCACAATCAAAAACATCTGTCTTAGAAAAATTATACTCAGAAATGATTAAATAAGAAATAATGAAAACTAGAACAAATGAATAATGGTTAAGAACATGGCAAGAAATAGACAAAATTTGATTCTAAGAACTTATTTTCTTGAAATGAGGTTTCGATGGAAAAGAATTTTATTTTTTA
This sequence comes from uncultured archaeon, assembly GCA_964435435.1. Lineage (GTDB taxonomy): Archaea > Asgardarchaeota > Lokiarchaeia > Sigyniarchaeales > SOKP01 > Loki-b32. The sequence continues at coordinate 2,032 of CAYSZJ010000193.1, read as the reverse complement.
GTATTATTACTGTATCTTATGCTTTTTTATTTTCATTCACTTATCCCTATCATTATGATAAAAATTTTTTTTATCGACAATCACTTACATATTTTAGATTTTTCCTTATATTTGTTTCATGTTTCTTTTTTTCTGATATTGTGTGCTCAGAATTCAGTAGAAAGACGGGGTATATTATGTTTCCAAAAATTAATAAATCTAAGTTAGTATTGGGAAAATTCATAGCCAATCTTAACATTATGAGTTGTATAGTGATTTTATATTATTTAATGTTAAATTTTTGTACATTACTCATTTATGATGCAGTAATCCCAGAATCATATCATTCTCTTGGAATAGCTATAATATATACAATAACTCTAAGTACTTCAATTATTTTTTTAGTGCTATTTTGCCTAGAGTAAGTTTTGTATTTGTTATAGTAATTCTTATATATTTAATAGGATTTCCTGCTCTTGAACAAATCATAACCATTATAAATCAAGAGAAAGAGCCAATTTTTTCATTAGTTTATATAGGAAATTTAATAAATCATACAATTCCTGGAGGGTTACCAATGGGTCATCGGTGGAATTTGGTATATTATGCAGGTGAAGAACTTCCTCCCGTAAAAGTATGGCTTACACCAACAACCGAAATGGCGATTTTAGTCATGATATATTATACATCATTATTTTTTCTAAGTACATTATTAATCCTTGAAAGAAAAGAATTATAAGTTCTTTACTCGAATGGTTAGTAGTTTAATTAATTACTATTTTTAGAAGCAGTTTTGTACAAGGTATTAATCTTCTTTAGTTTATCCTTGTATAAGGTGTTTGATAAATTTATAAAGGTGCTATTATTCGTGTTTTATATTTATCTTTAAATAGATTAATGAGAGTAATCAGATTATTTAACTGTTTCTTTGCCATTTCTAGTATAAATTTTTCGTCAAATCTTTTTTTGAGATTTATTATTATATCATTTTTTGATTTTTCACCAAGATATACCGCTCGCATTGATTTCCAAAATTTATATTCTTTCTGTAAATAGTTTTCAAAATTATACTTTTCCAAATTCAAAAGTAAATCACCCTCCTATATCTTATTTAAAACATATATTAAATTATGCAAAAATACCTATTGGATTAGGCGAATATCATACTGATAAGATAATTAATATATGTTGTTGTCATTAAAATTACTATTAAAAAAATAAACCTTATTTTGGTATATTAGGAGATAAATTTCAATTCAATAATCTGAAAGAAGCATTAGAAGATGGAATTAAATATATTTACGCTGTAGAAACGGGCTTAAGTGCAGATCCAAATTATTTTCAAAGTTCTTTTCGTCAACATTGAATACCACTTTATTAGAAATTTTAGAAGAGGAAGATTTAATTATAAAAAAGAGAAAAAATTCTCGTAGGTAATAAGAGTTACCATACTTATCTCTTAACAGAAAAGGCTTAACACCTACCAAGTTGTGGGTGTAGTTAGAGATTAAAGCTTGAGATTAAAGATTCTGGAATTAGGATTTATTCCCGACTTAACATGTTGAATTAGAATAATATCTAACATCTATTAATGACTAACATACAGTGATAATTAAATAATTCTTAAAAGTAAGATTATTATCTTTCTTTGAAAGAAGAGTAATAAACACTCATTTTCATCTTTTTATTTAAATTTAATAAATTACGAAAATGATATAAATAATAATTGTATACTTATTCTCTTAGATACCAATGTTAAAATATTTGGTGATTAAGGATTCCAATATTTAAGTATGATGATATTGAAATTAATTATATTAAGGAAGGCGTAGGAAAGCCTCTTGTTTTAATTCAGGGTTCGAATTCAAGATTAGAAGCGTGGAATTATCAAATTGAATATTTCAAAGATAGAATGGCTATTATAGCTTTTGATAATCGAGGTGCTGGAAAAAGTTCTCGACCGGATTATCCGTATACAATGGACATGTATGTTGAGGATACTAAAAACCTTCTCGATCACTTAAACATTCAAGAAAAGGCTCATCTCTGCGGA
>CAYSZJ010000192.1:0-6314 GCA_964435435.1 uncultured archaeon | reverse complement strand
AAAGTTATTTAAATTTATTTATGAATTCTTTCAAGGGTGTTATATATTCATCTTCAAAAGAAAAAATAGTATTATGCCCAGCACCTTCTATTGATACTAAATTTTTCTCAACTCCCTTAGGGATATTTTCATAGATCAACTTTCCTTGATAATAAGGAATAATCCAATCAACAGTACCATGGATAACTAATACGGGTTTCTTAAATTTTTTGATTCTTGTGTCATTGGAATATTGACTTAAGAAATCCGGTGTAATCTCAGAACCACTTACTCTAAATAATCTTGTCATCATATCATATAAACTGGCAAATCCACTTTCAAAGATAATTCCATGTAAACTCTCAGGATTATGTGATCCAATTTCAGAAGCACAAATACTTCCTAATGAACGCCCTTGAACAAATAAAGAATTTCTCAAACTATTTTCAATCATCCAGTTATAAAATGCATTATAGATTGGTAAAGCATCTATTATTAAACTAGTATAGAAAGGTTCCCCCGAACTAAATCCATACCCCCGAAAATCCACAACTGCTAAATTGGCGTCACATTTAAAAAAGAAGTTTAAAAAATACTGATAATCTGCAGCAATTTCTCCATTACCATGGAATAATAAAATCGTTGGATAATTTGGGTTATTTAAATAAAAAAAACCTCCAATAAGGATATCTTTAGTAATTTGAAGTTTTAAGACTTTAATGTTTGAATCCGTTTCATGAGGTATTGGAATTTTTCGAGGATAGAAAACTAAATTAGAAACAGCTGGATTATCTATTAATAATTTTTTTACCATAATAAAATTCCCCTTGCTCTATTTGAAAAGAATTGTTCGAATGTTTTTATTATTTCTTAATATAGTTTTACAAAAATGAAAAATTTTAAATAAAATTGAGGTAGGTAATTACTTACCTTCGAATCCAATTTTAAAAAATTAAAAGAGGTTGAAATGAATTATGGGAGTTTATATGATAACTGTATGGTATCCAATGCATAAAGGAATAGATATTTCTAAAATATATTTAAAACAACCTAGAGAAATTCCTTTTGTAACAAAATGGCGTGTTTTCAATACACCAGCAGGTAAAGATGGCATGAAGCAATATCACTTAATTTATACAGAAAGAGGAAAAGCAGAAGAAGCTGCATTAGAACTTAATAAATATTTCCTTCCATTTGTCACTGAAATCGAAGGATTTCACATTCAGGTTGAACTTTTAATGGGAGTATCAGACGGATATAAATTAATTGGAATGGAATGGAAATAAACCAATTACTTTAAAAAGATTTTTAATAAAATAATATTTTTTTTTTATAATTACCCTTTAAAAAAATGAAAATATTTCAAATATAATTTCCTTAATTATAATGCTTTTCCTTGTTCTGCTACTGCTTTTATAGCTTTTTCAATTTTTTCAGGATCTCCAAGATAATAATGTTTAATTGGTTTTAAATTGTCATCTAATTCGTAAATTAAAGGAACTCCAGTTGGAATATTTAATTTTAGAATCTCTTCATCAGAAACATTATCTAAGTATTTAACAAGTGCCCGTAAACTATTACCATGAGCAGAAATTAAGATTCTTTTCCCAGATTTAATAGTTGGGGCAATTGTTTCATGCCAGTAAGGTAATACTCTGGTAACTGTATCTTTCAAACATTCAGTTAAAGGAAGTTGATCAGCTGTCAATTCTTCATATTTTCTTTCATTTTCAGGATATCGAGGGTCACTAGTTTTAAGAGGAGGAGGGGGCACATCATAACTTCTTCTCCAAATTAGTACTTGTTCTTCACCTATTTCGGCAGCCATTTTTGCTTTATAGAATCCTTGTAAGGCACCATAATGCCTTTCGTTCAACCTCCAAGAACGATATACAGGGATCCACATCAAATCCATCTCATCTAATACAATCCATAGGGTTCTTATACCTCTTTTAAGCACAGATGTGAAAGCAATATCAAATGAATAATCTCCTTCTTTCAATAACTTTGCTGCTTCCTTCGCCTCTTGAATTCCTTTTTCTGAGAGATCAACATCAGTCCAACCTGAAAACCTATTCTCCTTATTCCAAATACTTTCCCCATGTCTTAAAAATACAAGTTTATACATAATATATCAGTTTCTTAAATTATAATAATCGTATCATTATAATATTTAAATTTTAACATATATCTCTTATTTTTTTAATTTTTAAGATAATTTAACGGTTTTTCTTTTAAACTTAAAATAAATTCATGGTAAGGAAATATCTTTTAAAAGATACTTCTTGATAATTACTTTATTTTTAGAAAATCAGATTTGAAAGTAAAGATATATATAACCATTCGAAAAATAATAAATTACTATATTTTAATTAAACATAAATTAAAAAAGAAGATGCTATATTATGTCAGAAAATAGTAGTGCTCGAATATATACTACGAAAGATTAAACAATATGGGGGATTGCTAATTTCGGAACATCTATAATTTCTGGAGTTTTTGCCACGACTACTGTAATTTTTTATCATGTATATTTAAATTTAGATCCCTTTTTAATAGGGGTTGCTGCTTGGATCTATGCAATCTGGAATGCTTTAAATGATCCAATTTTTGGATATTTATCAGATAAAACTAGAAGTAAATTAGGTCGTCGTATTCCGTTTATGAGATTCACAGCACCATTTCTTGCTTTAACGTTTATTATATTTTGGTTCGTCCCTATAAATTTTGATCAACTTTCTATTTTTCTCTGGATGTTAATATTAATGTGTTTGTATGATACCTGTTATACTATAATTGGTTTAGTATATTCTGCTTTATTACCTGAATTATCTGAAGAAGACAAAGTAAGAGGTGAATTTCAACAATATAGTTCTCTATTTTATTTAATAGGGGCAATTTTTGGTTTTTTAATCCCCGATCTTGTACGACCTGAAGTAGGACAAACCAATTTAGCATTGTTTTACATAGGGATGATAATAGTTGGAATAATTGGAGCTGCTTGTGTAATCTTAACAACTTATAGATTTAAAGAACGTCCTGAATTTACACAAGTTGATGAACCACTAAAACTGGGTGCGTCAATTAAATATACATTCAAAAGTAAAGCTTTTCTGATATTAACAGCCGCCAATTTCATGTCAATTTTGTTTCAACAAATTATTTTGAGCTACATGTTTTATTTAGCTGATTATGTTATGATGGTTTCTACAATACTTTTATTGGCGGCGTTAATTGGAGGAATTATTGTTGGCGTATTTTTTACAAATATTCTTGCCGGTAGATTTGGCGTTGTTCAAGCAAATCAAATCCATTTAGGTTTTGGTGCAATCTTTTTATTTTTAGTACCGTTTGTTCCTGACACTTTAATCTATGTTAGTTTATTTATTGGTGGTATAGGATTAGCTGGTCCCTTAGTATTAACAAATGTCCTTTACGGTCAAGTTGCTGATGAAGATGAATTAAAATCGGGAGTTAGAAGAGAAGCAGCATTTTTTGGAACAAATGCTATGCTTACTAAACCTGCTCAATCTGTAGCAATCGCCATTGGTCCGTGGATGTTAGCACTTGCCGGTTTTCTAACTGAAGAAATAGCTCAACCTTCTAGTGCCATATTTATGATAAAAATCATAATAGGACTAATACCAGGTATAGCAATGATAATTGGAGTTATCATTCTAATGTTTTATCCTCTTAAAGGGGATTACTTAAAAGAAATCCAAGAAAAAGTATTGCAAATGCATGCTGAAAAACACGCAAAATTGGAATAGTAATTACATTTTTTTTTTATTTTCTATCCTTTTTTATAAATTTGGTTGTATCAAATGGTATTTTTTCACCTGTATCTATAATCCTTCTTGTAGGTTCTTTTTTAGTTTCTTCAATAGCTTGTTGAGTTGGTTGGTATTTCCTTGCCGGTTTTCCGATATATATATAATCAGGATCTAAAGTCTGGTTAATATACGTAACAGTCCAAACCCCTAGCGTAGTTCCTTTACTGACAATTGTCCCAGGTGCTACGATTGAATTACCCCCCAAAACTACATGATCCCCGGTTATAACTTTTTTAATTAGGAGATAATCAATGTTATTTATCCTAATAATTATACTTGAACAAATTTGCGCTCCTTGTCCAATCATGATATTATCTCCAAATTCTATAAATTCCACATCACTCCATCCATCAAACATGGTACTTTTGAAATCAGCTCTCATATCACACATCTTAAAAGCAAAATTTGAAACCCAAGGAAAGCAAAAGTTGTTCCATATCCAGAAAATAAATTTCTTTGCTGTTACTCTAAGACAAAAAAAAGAATAATCCCGGTTGTGTTTATCAGCTCTAAAAAGCCCTTCTTTGGGTTTATGGATTAATTTTAAAATAATTAAACCAAGCTTCCCAAGAGCAAGACTAGTAAGGAGGTAAGTTCCCCACCAAGCCAATACATCTATGAATATTAGTAAAATTCTCCAATGAAAGAAATTAGAATCCATAGCAAAACTAAAGAATGATAATATCATTGTAGTTGGAATTAAAATTGTTATAATGTGGAGAAATAAATAAAGTAAAATGCTGGGATAGGACCATGTAAATGCGTTTGTTGTAATTGGGATTTTTTTTATATCTACTGATTCTAAATTTTCAGCATTTATATTTGAATCCTTATTCTTCATTATATTTACCACCCAAAATTTTAATTATCGCATCGGCATTAAGTTTCTTAGCAGGAAAACCACCGTATATTCCATCTTTTCCAAGTTTATCAAATTTAATTGTAGCAGATCTAGGTAATATAGTAGAATTATCATCCATTTCTAATCCTGGAAATGCTCCACTTGAGACATTGAACACACAGTTATTTCCTATTTGGGCTCCAAAAAATGTTAAATTTTCTTCACCATATACACCATCAACAACATGATTTGTAATATGAGCAAAAGTTCCAATATAGCATTTTTCACCAAAATCAATGTGACTGTGAAGAAACGTATCTTCAAATACAGTTTTTTTTCCGATTTTATTAGAACTGAGGAATCTTAGCTCCCAATTCAATAGCCAAGGAAAAGGAGAGCGAATAAAAGCGAAAATTGGATATTTAAATAGAAAAGATCTAAAATGATAATAATCTAAAATCGTAGATGTTTCATCTAAATTTCTGTCAAAAACACCCTGTTCAGGGCCTCTTTTATCAGTTAATTTATAAAACCATTTAGTAAATAAAGCAACAAAAAACAAGTGGAGTAAATAAATACAGATGAAAACTAAAGGAGTTAAAATTAAAATGAGAACAATATCTAAATTTAATAGAGTCGCAAATGATAAAGGATTTGTCAGTAAGTTCGGTGTTAGAACTCCAAAAAGAAATGAAAAAAAGAAAAAGCTAGGCAAAATAAAAGATCCTCCTATTATTATCCAACCTGATATTACATAGAAATGAAAAGGAACAGACATTTCTTTAACATGAGCCCTTAGATTTTCTTCATCATATTTCTCTTTAATCTTATCTTCAAATATTAGTATTTCGAATTCTTTTTCATTCTTAACAATAAAAGGTTCATCATCTTTTTTAGCAGGAGCACCACAATATATTGAATCTCTTTCTAAATGTTGCTCTATGGTTGTCATAGAAATTGCATCAAGAATAGTATTAGATTCAATTACTGTTCCTGGTGATACAACTGCATGTGCACCTATGATAACATTATCTTTTATTATCACCTTTTTTATAATAAGCTTATTCTTTATAATAATATTAGAAATTACAAAGCTGCCTTGACCAATTCTAACATTTTTACCCATTTCTATAAATTCAAGATCAACCCATCCCTCACTTAAAGAATTTGAAAATGATGTTTTGATTCCTAAAATTTTAAAAAGTAAAGTCTCAAGTAATGGTAAAGATAACTGTCGCGCTAACCACGTTGGCCACTTTTTAACAACTGCGCGCAAACTCCAATAACAATAATCTTTATCATTTTTATCTCTAAGAAATATACCTTCCTTTGGCTTATGTATCAAATTAATAAAAAATAGAAAAATTCTTGCTACTATTATTGAACTCAATATTAAAATAATTATACCAATAAAGAAAGCAAATGGAAAAAGCAAATAGAAGATAAATAGAAGATTATGGAAGGATTGCCAAAAAAGCCATAACCAGATAATTGTCGGTTGAGCACTCACCACAATTATCATGATATAAACTATTAAATAGCGCTTTTTAGTAAGCGTGTTTGTTGTTCTAGGACCTACTCTTAAGGATGATGGAATAGAAATTTTAAAATCACTTTATATTTAAATCAATTCATTCAAATAAATTACTTTAAATTGATTA
>CAYSZJ010000191.1:0-6334 GCA_964435435.1 uncultured archaeon | reverse complement strand
TGAAAGTGAAGATTTAAATTATACTTATTTAATTATTTTATTATCTATAGAGTTATCTATAGACAACCTTATAAAATATATAATTTAAAATATCTTATGAGAGAGAGGTTAAATATTTTGAAATCAAAAAAAATACAAACTATATCAAGAAGAAAATGTTTAATGACTTTAATATTATCTTTTTTAATACTATTTGTAAATTTACATAATAATAAATTATATGGGGGGATAAACAATAAAAATTCCGAAAGTGTAAATAACCTTCCGGATTATAAAGGTAACTTACCTATCTTCGCTAGTCAGACTTCTTCAAATGAATATTCTGGAATTGGGGTGCACCAAAATGTCACTGAGTTTGGGCAAGGTTTCTTTCAGAATAATGAAATTAATGTATCAAACTCTGGAAATGCATCTAAAATTGTTCCAAATAATTGGGAAGCAAAAGAAATTTTGTGTAATGTGACAAATATCTATGAATATGATAAACTTTGGATAAACGAAACTTTTAATAATGGCATTGATAAAACCTATTGGTCAAATACTACCACTGGTGATTCTACCTATTTTACTGTTGGTTATTACAGCAATGCAGTAGGAGATAATGACTCTATATATATGCAATTTGATGAGGATATTGCTGGTAAATGGGCTGGAGCAAATTCTTATATTAACTATACATTTAATTTAGATCGAGAAGAAATAAAATATAAAAATTGGTATCTTAATTTCGATATTAAATGGATAAATTATAACGATTCTCTTGATGATTGGCGTCATCCTCCTGGTGGAAGTAAATTTTATTGCAACATTAGATTTCAAACTGGAGCTAGCGTTATTGAAAATCAATTTAATCTACGTAAACCGACCGATTATACAAATAATACTTGGGTTTCTGAAGCTCTCACTCCATTCACTCCTGAATTATATAACTTTGACCCTCCTGCTAATGTCAGCGTTAGTTTTGGTTATTATTTTAGAAACGATAGTGTATATGATCCTCCCGGTCGTTTAATAATCTATTTTGACAATATAACTTTTAACTTACAAACCATACCAAAACCATCTCAAATTAATCTTTCAATAACAGATAATACACATGGAATAACAAAAGAAATTTCAGATATAAATGGATATGGTTTAGGTACAATATCCTTCAATAATAGCTGGTCTGGAACTGTAGGAGGTACAAAGCATGAATTTTCTTTTTCTTCAAACTCATCTGGTAAAGTATATGTTAATACAGATTTTTTCGTTAATGCTACTTCATGTAGTTTCACTACCACCGAACTTGGAATAAAGGGAAGTGAATTTACAATAGAAAATAGAACGGAAGCCATCTGGACAATGTATTTTCCAGTATCTATTCCTGGATCTTATCAAACTGATTATTATTTTAATATATCAAAGCCAGTAAATTGGAATGTGACTCATCTGATTGATCCTTACGGTAATGAGAAAATTTCTCAAGTTTTAGAAACTTCTGGTCCAGGCAATACTACTTTAGTAATTCCTAACGATATTATAGTTAATGGGAGATGGAAAATTGTAGCCGAGTCCCCTAATTATATATTAAATGCTACGGTATGGAAGTGGGCTGAATCCACTTGGGAGAAAAATGCAAGTTTTGAAATTTCAGATATAATTAAAATCAATGCCACAGTTGATGATAGTTTAATTCCAGATTTAACTCAGACAAACGCCTCACAATTAATTTATTATCCAAATGGCACCTTATGGTCGCAGGCTACTCAAGAATTATCGGTGGACTCTTCAGGAAAAGTTGAATTTTCTGGCTTTACTCTAGGGGCAAATAATGCAAGTGCAGGCAAATATATTGTGAATATTCGTTGGAATGATAAAAATATAACTCAAATTGGATTATTTGTATTAAATTTTGATATTACTCACGATACTGCATTAAATCGGGCTAATGATCAAGATGCTTTAGTTACTCCGATTTATACTGGAGATACAGTACTCATTAAAGTAAATTATACCGATATTGATTGGGGATTGGGGATTATCGGTGCGGATGTAAATTATACAATTGATAACGAGACAATAATCACGGGAGACATGATATATTATGGTGGAGGGATCTACATTGCAGAAATTGATACTTCTGGATTGAAAAATGGAATATACAATGTGTCGGTATCTGCAAACAAGACTTATTATAAAACACGATACAAGGAAAAATTAATTCAACTCGAAATAACAGAAAGAACAACCCTCACTTCCCCTCAGATCGGTGGCGTGAATGCTCCTTGGGGTTCAAATGTTTCCATAGAGGTGTTTTATAGAGATTCTTTCAGTCAGGGGATTTCTGGAGCAATTATTGATTGTGATTGGACCTTGAGTTCTTTTACGATTCAACCAGGTATTCCAGGACAGTATGAGATTATATTGAATACAACAATATCCCAATTTGGAACTTATCTACTAGAAATTAATGCAAGTAAAGATGGCTATGAAAATCAAAAAATTTTTATATCTGTAAATGTCCGAAATATATACACAAATCTCACATATACTCAGCCCGATCCAGTCGGTTTTAAATCTAATGTTACATTTCAAGTTGAATATGGAGATATCGAACATAATGTTTTGATATCTGGTGCTAATATTAAAATTAGTTCCATCCTTGGTAGTCAATATTGGAATTCAAATGATTTCTTAAGTGAAGAGATTTCATTTGGAACTTACAAACTTACATTTAATAGTTCTCTTTTTGGTAGTGGAGGAACATTTGGAATTTATGTAACAGCAAATAAAACAAATTACGCAAATGCTACAGTCCTTATAAATATATTTATTGAAGATATATCCACTTATATTGATGATATATTCATTAATGGTCAAAATAAAACACTTGATAAATCAATCATTGTTCCAATACAATCTATTGTAAATATATCAGTAAAATATATAGAAGCTGTGTCTTATAGAAATATTGAAAATGCAACAGTTGAAATAATAGGAGGTAGTTTTTCAGATAATTTTACTAAATTGCCAAATCAATACAATATTAGTATAGATACACGCAAATTAGGTATGGGAGTAAAAATATTAACAATTTTTGCTAAAAAGGAAGGGTATTCTCTTGCTTCATTGGATATAACGATAATAGTCAGAAGTATAAATGTAACAATTGATACTGAATTAGGAGAAAATGTAATAGAAATAAACCGCGGTGAATCTTACACCTTAAAAATAGTTTTAAAGAATGAAGATTTTGGAGGAAATATAATAAATGCCTCTGTAAAGTATTCATGGCAATTTGGGCATGGAGAACTTGAAGATCTCGATAATGATGGGGTTTATGAAAAGCCTTTAAATGATATACCGGTAGGTACTTTTACTATTATAATTACAGCTTCCGCCGGTTACGATTATGATTTTGAACCTTTTGAAATAACTCTAATTGTAAGAAGTCCTGAGGTAAAACCTAAACCTGATTGGAGTTGGCTTATATATGTATTGGGTAGTGCAATCATAGGCCTTGTTGCGATTTTTGGCTTGTATATTAAATATTGGCGATTCCCACCATTTGTGAGAAAAGTAAGAAAACTAAGAACAAAAATCAGAAAAGATAGAAAGACAAAACCATTAACATTTCAAAAGCGAGAAGAACTTGTTGAAAAGGGCTTCCACGATCAAATATCAGCATTAGAAATCAGACAATATCCCCCAGAAAAAGTTGATAAAATTGAAGAAATTAAAAATTTAAAAAATGGAGGGAGTTAATTGCCTCGTGGATTTATAATAACTGAATGGAAAGAAGATCAAGGGTTAGTCATTAAATTAAGTCAACCAGAAAATATGGAGATTGATTTAAATGATATGATGCGAATTTTTTACGCCCACATTACAGGTGCAGGAGAAGCAGGAAATGTATTAGTAAGATTAGAAAAAGCTCGCTCTAATGTGTCAAGTTATTTTACAGGAATGGAATCTGAAACACCTTTGATGATAAATTTAATGTTAGAATTAGGAGAAGATCCTGATATGTTCGGTGAAGCAGTCATAAAAGAAATTAATGAAGGAATTTTATATTATCTAAACCAAATGGGAACAGATATTTCTCAAACTTATGATAGTGTTAATAATTTAAGATTCTATATGAATAATGCGTTATCTCTTTTAGATAGATTGAAAAATTTAACAAAAGAACAAAAAATGGCTCAAATTTATAGTGGTGAGAAGAGTAGAAAAATTCTAGAGATCTTACAAGAAAGAGCCTTATCTCGAAAAGAATTACAATCAATTTTAGAAGATAAACTAAGTATAATTATATCAAATATTGAAGTTATGTTGGACCCTTTTGTGAAAACTGGACTTGTCAAGCAAGATTGGATTGAGGGTGATTCTGATATTTCGCTATTTCTACTTTCAGATTTTACTATATTTAGGAACCCTGTGGTTAAACTCATTGAAGATGCAAAGAAAAACCTACCCACTCCTGAATTAGCTAAGAACTATCTTGAAGTAGTATCAAATTTTTTTTCTAAATATAAGCCAAATTTTGAAGATAATTTAGTAGTAGCTCGAAATATGATAAATCCTGATAAATATGATTTTATAACTTTATTTAGGGAGAGAGCATATACTATAAACAAAATTCCTAAAGGATATGGAGAAAGCGCTGAACAAATTAATAATTTCTTAAAAACCATGGAAAATGACAAAATAATTACAATGATAAGAGACAGCAAGAATGTTGAATGGGTATTTCTATTATCAGATGTTATTGTTCATACTTTTTATCCTGAGTTTATGATTGAAAAAATTCGAAAGGATCGAATGGATGGAAAATTAAAGAAAGAAGTAGCAATTAAACATTTAGAATTACTTGAAGAAGCTTATAAAAAATAAAAAGGAGTTGGATTTGATTTGTCTTATGAAGAAGATTCATCCACAAAGATGTATTAGAACTTTATTCCAATATTTTCTTCTTTAATGTAATAAATTAGAATAAGAACGAATTATATATCCTGACGTATATAATAAAAATTTATTATAATCAGTTAAGAATTTACATTAGAAAGTTTAAAAATTGAAAATATCATGAATATGGTTAAAGAATTAAAGATGGAAACTCGACAACAATTTCTAAATTATATTAATTGTCCTTTAAAATATCAAGATTATATTGATTATCTAAGGAAAAAAAACTATATCTAAAAAACTTAAAAATCTTGATTTTATAATTCTTTCTATAACTTTCCACTAAATCTCTAATTAAGATTTAAAAAAATATCTTGATATATTCTTTAATAAAATTAACCCAATTATATAATCGAGGGAAGGATTTTTATAAGATTTTTTTTTATAAATAACCATTTAAAAAAACATTTAATACTCTATAAAACATAATATAAAATATTTAAAATGATCCAATTTGGTATAAAATATGACTAAAGAGAAGAAGATCTTTACCTTAGAAAATGTAAAACTAGCTTCAATGGGACCAGATACTATTGTTTATATCCCACGAGCTTTAATTAAGCACAAAGTTCTTGATCCTGAAAAGAGATATAACGTACATTTTGAAGAGATTCCTGAGGATAAAAAAGAAAAAGAAGATTAATCTTCTTCCCGATAAGAGCAAATATTATAAATATCAAACTTTACTTTATTATCTTTTAGAAGTTTAATAATATTAGGATGAAAATCCAATATAATTTTCTTTTTTGTGGTTATTTTTGCTGTTTGTGGAGTATAATCTTTTTCATAAACTTTTTCTAAAGGAATATAGCTAGATAAATATGCTGTTTTGTTATTGTAATAAATATGGCAAATATAATTTTCGATATTGATGATTTTCTTATCCTTCCTAATTCCTCTGAATTGTAATGATACCGTTTTTTTATCATCCTCAACCTTAAAATATTCTACCAAATGTGATAAATCTTCAGGATGAACTATTTTATAAAATTCTCTTTTCTTCCATTTAGATATTTCTTCTTCACTATAGCCAAAAATTTCTGCAAATTTCTGATTATAATATTTTAGATGGCCTCTTTGAATTATTATAATTCCCATTGCAGAATTATCAGCAAAATGAATAAAGGTATCTTTCCTTAATTTAGTAGGATATTCCTCATTTATTTCTACTTTTGACATATACTTTATACCTATATAATTTTATTGAAAATTTTTGGCTTTTTTATTAATTCTTAGCATTATTAATAAAATACTAATTCTTAAAATACTTTTATTAATAAAATACTTTTTCTTTCTTATTTTCTTAAATTATCTTGAAAGTTTAGTTTTCTTGTTGGATATTTAAGAGTTCACTAAATTAGAAAACCAACACTAAGTAATAGTATTT
>CAYSZJ010000190.1:0-6550 GCA_964435435.1 uncultured archaeon | reverse complement strand
GAGTTATATGCATAACAATATTTATTAATATTTTGCATATAATAAATTAAAAAAATCGATAGAAAGAACTTTTAAAAGGAAAATTTTGGAAAAAAAATTTATGAAATAAAAAGATCGATATACTTGGTTGTTTTTTTTGCTAAATTAAACTGACCAGTTTTGTAATATAAATCAAGCTTAATTTCATCCGCAGTAGGATCAAATAAATTCTTTTTAAGCTCTTTTTGCTTATCCACTTTTAAAACATAATTAAATTTGAAAATTTTACCTGGTTTTAATTCATTTAATTGAAGGAATTTGGGAAAACTTTCTTTTCTCTTTAGAGATACATATGATGGCACTTTTAATGAAATCTGCAAATCCTTAAACCCAAAATTTGAGGGATTTGTTAATTTAAAATTTAAATATATTTCATTCCCAACCTTCTTAATATTTTTAAAGAAGAGAATTTCTTTAGAATCGGGGATTTCAGATTCAATTTGTTGGTAATAAAGTTTTTCATTAATAATTTTAGCATCAAGCTTATTCTTACTTATGAATTTGAGAATTTGGTCTTTTAATCGCTCAATATCTATTTTTATGTAATTAGCAAGGAGTTCCAATCGAATTGGATTTATTATATTCAAATAATATTTAATTTGACTTAGATATAGTTTATTTTCACTTTTTCTAATGAAGTTTTTCAATTTATTAATTAATAACTCTTTAGATGCGTTGTATTTATTAGTATATGGTCTAACATACAAATTGAAGACATTATTATCTTCCACAATCTTCTCTTTTCCAATTATGCCTTCAATCTTTTTTTCAACCTCTTCAATATAATTTTGTATCTGAGTTGAATTCATGTCTATTAATTTTTTAGCATCCGAAAATTCCTTTTTTTTTATTAAAAACTCTAGTTTAGAACTTAAATTATTAAAATTATCATTAAATTTCTTAATTCCTTCTATTCTCTCAGTAATAATAGATTGAATCTGGCTTTGAAGAAGCTGAAAACCAAGTTCACTATCTATTCCATATATCCCATCGCCTTGTATTCTAGCACCACTTTGTATGATATATTCAATTAAAGTATCTTTGATCGTTTTAAGTTGCCGATCTAATTCATTCAAGTATTCTTGGATTTCTATTTTAGTTGAAACCCATTTCCTTAGAATATCTTTAAAAATATCATTGAACTCAACATTATTTATTAATAATTCCCTTATTTCACCATCAAGTTTAAATAATTTTTTTCTTATTTGTGTAATATAAGTGAACTTATCATCTTCTATTTGATTATAATTAAAATCAGATGACGAAAAATCCAAATTCATTTCTTTAATATAATCAAATTCAGCTTTTAAAATACTAATACGATTAGTCAGTACCTTGATTTCTTCTTTCAAATTATAGATAAATTCAGTTTTTTTCTCTTCACAGATTTCTGTGATAAAACCTTTTATAATACCTAATTCTTCAATAACTTGAACCTTAGCATCTTCCCATTCTTCAAATAAATCAAAGGCTAACCTTTTATATTCAAATCTATTAATCAGATTATCGAAATTTTTGATTTTTTTCAAAATATCGTTATATCTTCTATTCAATTGAATCTCTGTATCATTAAATTTGAAGTTATTAATATATGAATTTAATTTCTCTCTAAATTGAGCAGGTTTTCGTTGAAACTTAATGATTTTATTATGAAATAATTTTAATTCATTGTTTATTTTTTCAATTGCTTTATCAATATCTTTAAAGTATGTCCTAATATTTTCTAAAGTATATAATATCTCCTCTTTTACTTCAAGATCTCTTTCAGTTTTTAAAGTTTTCTCTAATTCTATGGTGATCCAAACAGGAATTTTATGATCTTTTAAAATAAAGCAAATTTGATGCAGGAGATTAATAGTTCTTTTTCTTTCTCGCCAATAACGTGATTCTAATTGATATAATATTCTTGTTATTTCATTTTCTATCTCAATCTGATATTCTTCAAATAAACGTTGAAATACAAGAGTTATCCCTTCTCTTATATTTTCAGAGGGATTCTCTAATTCTTCAAATAAATATGAAAATATTTCAGTAATATTTTTTTGGCAGAGTTGATAAATTGCATTTATTAGCGAATCTTTAAAATAAGAGTTCCCTTTTTCTTGCATAGAGTTTAATAAATTAGCCCATATTTGATCAAAATTATTCTCTGCGATATTAACTAGTGCTTCAATAACTGTTGATTGAATGTGGTAATCTTTTTCATTTAAAAGACTGATTAACTTTGGAATTATTGAAATTATTTCTGATGATTTTTCTTTACCTATCTCTCCAAATAACCATATTATTAGTTCTTTAACCCTAATTTTTTCATTATATAGAAGATTTAATAGAATATAAAAGAGTTTTTCTTTAGAAAGGAAATAGGTTCCATGAATTTTTAAAAGTTCTGCTGCTGCTTTAGCTACATCATCATCTTCATCTCTCAGATTAATAATAACCATAGATAATAATGGTTCTAGGTCTTTGATTAATGTATAGTCTTGGTTTAAAATTCTTTGAATGGTTTTGATTACATACAACTTAACCTTCCAATCATTATCCATTAATTTCTCTGTATATTCCTCAATAATTTCTTGTAATTCCTCTAAATCAATATGTAATGATAGAATTAAATTTCCAATAATTTTTACAGTTAATCTTCTTACACTTGGATCTTGATCATATAGACGTCCTCTGATTTTATTGATTAAATCAATCAATAAATTCGGTCTAAACATACTGATTTGATATAATATCTCCAAGGATACCAATCTAATCCAAGAATCTGTTTCATTTATAAATACCGCTACATTTTTTACTGCTCTTAAGGAAATTGAAGGAGATTTATCACATATTAGATTTAAAAAGCTAAGACTTTTATATATAAGTTCTTTATCGTTATGAATATGATAGATTTCTATTACTCTAAATATTTCTTCTGAAGCTTTTTCATTATAACCATTTAATATTAAACTTTCAATCTTCTCAGTATCTAATGTTGGAGTTGTCAATGCTTTAGGTAATAGTTTATTTTTAAATTTAATACTTCAAAGATAATTTCTATTAAACTAATATAAATAGTTTTTAAAATAATTATGTCATTTTGAAAATATTAAGAAAAAAAATGTAAAAAAATAAAGCTCCTTAAAAGTATATTCTAAAATTACTTCTTTCTTTAAAATTGCCTTATTGTTTGATTTAGAATAAAAAATAAAATAGTTATATATATTTTATTCAAAAAATTCAATTATAGCATGACCTGGAGTAGCAATTCTTTCTCTATAAGTAAGTGTTCCTTCCTCTACCTCTTTTGTTTTTACTAAACCTAGTGAAATGTCTTTTTCAGAAATATATCCTCTCTCACCAGCTTCGAATTGCTTTACAATATTACCTTCTTTATCTTTTATATCAACATTGGTTATTGTTGTTTGTTTTACATCAAAATAAACTCTTTTGCTTTCAATTTTATTAACTGTTGCTTCAGTTGTTAACAGGTCTTGAACCCTTACCATCCCCCTCATCTCAACACTGAGCTCAATAAGTTTTCCATACTTCCCATGTTCAACAAAATCATCTAAAAGCTTAGTAATAAATCCTAGAGAAAATAATCCATGAGCTATTACACCTTTTAGTCCAGCTCTTATAGCAACTTCATCATTTGTATGAATGGGATTGGTATCACCAGAAGCTTTTGCATATTGTTTTAATAAATCTCTTGTAATCCCATCAAATTCACTTTTTAAGGTTTGTCCTATATTTAAATCTGATATTTTTACCATTCTTTAATACCCTCCTGCTCTTATTGCTGCTGTTACAATTACATTACATACAATTTCATCATTTTGATTTTTCACAGTAGTTATTACTTCAGTAAACAGCATCATATTTTTTTCAACTAACCACACTTTCCCCCATTTTGCGGTAACTTTCAGTTTATCTTTAGGTTGAACATCAACACACCCTTCCCAGTTATATTTATTTCCAGCATGAAGGATCATTCTAGGATTTTTTACAAGGAGTAGCTCTTCTCCATTTTGAAATAATTTCACCCCTGGAACTAAAGTATAAAGGCCTTTTATAGTGTATGCGTTTGCATACGCATGAACAGCAACAACCTCATCTTCTTCAGGACCAACATATTTAGGATCTGTTATACCAAAACATTTTGCGAAATTCACTAAATTCCTATAACGCACATTAATAGTAGCACTACCAGGCAAATCTTTGCCAGGGAGATTCTCTATTAAGAACTCAGCATTTTTTTTCATTTCATATTTATCCATTTCGATCTTACTCTTAAAATTGTATTGATATATTTAAATTAAGCTCAATTGAATTAAAACTTTAATTAATACCTAGATTGAATATAATTTTGTAAATACTTTATCTTGTATGCTAGGAATTTTAAAATAATTAAAAATTCTAGGACTTGGATGGGTACCGTTTAATATTATACATGGAATTCTATAATTATCTATAAGTGTTAATAAATAAGGATCAATCGGTTTTGTTTTAGCCTTTAGGTCTAAATCTACCAAATTATTTTCTCTAAGTTTCCCCTCATTCTTAAATTGTCTAAACTCTACAGTTGAAATTTCTTTTATAAGATTTTGATTAGAATTATAGATTCCATCTACACCTTTAATTAAGAAACACTCATTCAAGCCAAATTTTATAGCAAGATATAAAGCAATAGAATCTGAAGTTACATCCCAAGTATGGGGTAATTCATCTTTAATTTTTAGATACTTATAAGGGAGAAATATAGAGATTAATTTACTTTCTTTCTGTAATTTTTCGTAGTCTTTGTATATTTGTAAGTGAGGAAATTTTCTTTTTAATTCTAGACCATTATAATCCATAGAATAAATAGCAATCCAATGCGCGAGATTATCACTTAATTGGAATTCTCTATATAGATTTCTTACAAAATTAGCAATAGTACCTCCTCCAGGTACTAAAATTATTTTTTTAATTATCTCATCTTCGAATAATTGAGTAAATTGAGCAATAGTATTTATGAGATTTTTACTAGTATCTAAAATTTTTCCACCAATTTTAAAGATCGCTGATGGGATTACCATTTTTTATAATACCTTTCTATTGATAGTAAAAAGCTCCTGTTATAGCAAAAGCTGAAGAGCTGATTTGATCAGGAATATTGGTTACTTCTTCATAACTTAAAATATTAGTATATCCTAAATTTAAAAGAGTTTTTCTAATTAAGAAATTCGCTGATAAACCAGTAATAACAAATTTAGGATCAATTTCAAATTCTGGAAATCTGATAACAAGATTAGACATAAATTCTTGGATTTCATCTTTTATCATTTCTAGTTGTTTTTCATAAATATAATCCGCAATTTTGTTCAACTCTTCTTTTGAAATCGTTTCTATATCCATACATATAATCCTTGATAGCCGAGCGTAACAATCTTCCAAAGATTTAGATCTGTTATCTGCTGTATCATTAATATATTCATCTTCTATGATATTACCTAAAACCAGATGAACATCAGAAATCAAAGCGAATTTTTCGAAAGAAATTCTAACTAATTTGCCTTGGTAAGGCACAAATTGGGTAATGGAAGGGATAGTTGCTCGTAAGCCTCCGGTATACAACAATTCATGATTTAACATCCTCGAAATGTCATCTTTACCTTGAGCAACTGGAATTGAATTAACAATCGGAATAATATCTATGGTTGTTGAACCTGCATCAATTAAAATGCATTGCGGTTGAAAATAACCTAAAAATAATGATGTAGACACCCAATTTGAAGCTGCGATTGACTTATATTCTAATTTTGCTGAAGCATAATTGATAAATTTTCCTTGATTGGTAATAAAAAACAATCTATTTTTATCAAAAACTTGTTTTAATGCTTTCAAAATGGTTCGAATGCCCTCTTTTTTCGTTTGGAAAGCATCTGAGAGTTCAGCTGTAATCGTAACAGTAATATACTCGATGTTATTTAATTTAAAATTATTTTTTATAACTAAATTTTCCACAATTTGTTTTAACATATCTGGTATATCCTTTATAGTTTTCTCCCAAAAGGGAAAATATTCGATATGTGAAAATGATTTAATAATATCTTTATTATTAAATAAAATTAAAGCTGCTTTAGTATTGGCACCACCAATATCTAAACCCAGGACGCGTGGCGTTTTAACTACCTCTATAGCGTTTTTTTAATTGTGTTATTAACTTGTTTAAATTCTCTCCCGTTAAGGCATTAATTAAAAAAAAATCATTGTCTTTTAGGCTCAATTTCTCTTTTAAATATCTGATTTCAGAGTCTTTAGCTAAATCCATTTTATTAAATACTATAATAAATTCGACTTCACCATTTTTAGCAAAATTTTGTGTAATCTCATTAAATAACTCAACTTGGGATTCAACATTATATCCTGAAGCAGGAGTAGGATCAAATATAAAAAGAATTAAGTCAGAAATTAATCGTAGCGCTAGTATTGCTTGTAATTCGATATTATTTCTTTTTAACATAGGACGATCTAAAATGCC
>CAYSZJ010000189.1:0-6592 GCA_964435435.1 uncultured archaeon | reverse complement strand
AAATTTGTAACTGATTCTGAAATTCCTATTAAGCAAATTTATACACCATTGGATGTAAAGGGAGACTATTTTGAAAAGGTAGGCTTTCCTGGGCAACCTCCCTATACTAGAGGTGTTTATCCTACAATGTATCGTGGACGATTATGGACAATGAGGTTATTTTCAGGTCATGGAACCCCTGAAGAGACAAATAAACGCTGGAAATTCCTATATGAAAATGGAGAAACAGGATTTAGTGCAGCTGTTGATGCATTAACATTCAATGGGATTGACCCTACTAATCCTGATGGAGCTCCAGAAGTCGGAACTTCGGGAGTGCCGTTATATTGTATTGATAGTCTCTTTGCTTTAACTGAAGATATACCGATAGACAAAATCAGTGTAGCACTAGTCGTAGAACCTTTCACATCTGCACCCGTATGTGCTATGTACTTTAATATGGCACAAATGCGAGGTTATAATATAAGCCAATTAACAGGTACAACTCAAAATGATATTTTAACAATGACGGTAGGCTATATCCCCTATAAAAATTGCCCCCCAAACCACATTCTACGCTTAGCATGCGATTTTATTGAATGGACTGTTCCTATGAAAAATGTCCCTATGTGGCATCCGATTAATTTTACTGGGTATAATTATCGAGAAGGTGGGATTGATGCTGTTCAAGAACTTGGTTTTGTATTCGCCAGTGCGTGTTCTCACATTGATAATTTAATAGAAAGAGGATGGAAAGTTGATGATTTTGTTGGTCGCCTTGCTTTTCATTTGGCAGCACATAAAGACTTTTTTGAAGAAATCGCAAAATTCAGAGCAGCGAGGAGAATCTGGTATAAATTAATGAAAGATAAGTACGAAGCTAAGGATCCAAGAAATCTAGGCTTTCGATTCCATGTACAAACAGCAGGTTCTTCTTTAACAGCACAATTACCTAAAACTAATATAGTGAGGACAGCTATTCAAGCATTAGAAGCTAATTTAGGTGGGTGTCAATCATTGCATACAAATTCTTATGATGAAGCAATATGCTTGCCATCTGAAGAGGCAGCTCTAGTTGCTTTAAGGACCCAACAAGTTATATCAGATGAAACCAGAATTCATAACACAATAGATCCTCTCGCAGGTTCATATTTTATAGAATGGCTTACTGATGAGGTTGAAGAAAGAGTATTGAAGTATATTGATAAAATCCAAAAAGTGGGTAAGATTGATAAGGCTCTTTCATCAGGATTTTTATATAAGGAGATGAGAGATGCTTTTCACAAAAGAAGGATGCGTATTGAAGCAGGAGATGAGATCATGCTTGGTGTTAATAAATATGAAGTCCCTTATGACACTGTTACTGATGTATTTAGAACAAATAAGGAAGCAATAAACATTGAAGTTCAACGTATTGAAAAACTAAAAGCTCGAAGAGATAACGCAAAACTCGAGAAAATTCTAGATAAATTGCGAAATGTATGCGAAAAAGAAGAAAATGTTATGCCTGTAGTTATGGAAGCCACAAAAGAAGGAGCCACTGTTGGCGAAATCTGTGATATTTATAGAGAAATTTGGGGTATTTGGGAACCTCCATTAGCAATTTGAATCTTGGGGTGAATAGATTGTGAATGATAAGAAAATAAGAGTGTTAATGTCAAAACCAGGTATTGATGGACATTGGCGTGGTGGTATTGTTGTCTCAAGAGCTATAAGAGATGCTGGTATGGAACTCATTTTTGGAGGCTTTCAAAATGTTCAGCAGATTGTTGAAGCAGCAATTCAAGAAGATGTAGATGTTATTGGCTTAAGTATACATTCTGGAGCTCACTTTGTATATACACAAGAAGTTATTGATCTGTTAAAAGAGCGAGGAATATTAGATAATATTATGATTTTAATCGGTGGAGTTATACCGGCAAAAGATTTCCCGAAATTAAAGGAAATGGGTGTAGCAAACGTTTACGGACCTGGAACTCTTACGAAAGATATCGTGGATTTTATTAAGACTAATATAAAAAAATAAAAAAGCCAAGTAATATTTTTTTTTTACAAATCATAATATAATAGCTATTTTTTTATTGGGGTTACTTATTTGAAAAAAGATTATGATATTGACACGTTGATTGCCAATTTTAAAAATAAGGATAAAATCGCTTTGGCAAGATTAATTACAATCATAGAAAATGAACCAGATAAAGCTCATGAGGTTTTCAAACATTTTGAAGATGTGAAGCATGATTCCTACATTATCGGCATTACTGGCTCGCCTGGAGTTGGAAAAAGTACACTAACTGGTGTAATCTGTAAAAAACTATTAGATGAAGGAAAAAGAATTGGAATAATATGTGTGGATCCTACCAGCCCATTTAGCGGGGGAGCATTTCTGGGTGATAGAGTCCGAATGACAAATATTTCATTACACCCAAATGTTTTTATGAGGAGTCTTGCATCTCGAGGTTTTAAAGGTGGAATTTCAAGAGCTGTTTTTGATATTAGTTTATTATTTGAAGCATTTGGAATGGATTTAATTATTATTGAAACAGTTGGTGTTGGTCAAGCTGAGTTTGATATTTACAATTTAGCATATTCTGTTGTTGTTGTTCTTGTGCCTGGTTATGGAGACGCTATACAAATACAAAAAGCAGGCATAATAGAAATTGGTGATATCTACGATATTAACAAAAAAGATTTAGGTGGTGAAGATATAGCAGTTCAAATTGAAATGATGCTTGATGATACAACTTTTCAAAGTGGATGGAGACCACCTGTTTCTATGACTGACGCAATTTCTGGAGAAGGAGTAGATGATTTGGTGCAAAATATTATGGATCACAGAGAACATTTAGAGTTATCTGAGACTATAAATGAAAAGAAAAAAAATAGGTTTAGATATAAAATTAGAGAATTAATTTATTCTAAAGTTGAGAAAATTGTAATGGAGAAGCTCATTGATGAAACCGAGA
This sequence comes from uncultured archaeon, assembly GCA_964435435.1. Lineage (GTDB taxonomy): Archaea > Asgardarchaeota > Lokiarchaeia > Sigyniarchaeales > SOKP01 > Loki-b32. Next base: position 3,647 of record CAYSZJ010000189.1, on the reverse strand, counting down.
TTGGAGATATCGTGAAAGATGCTATAAATGATGGAAAATTTAAGATCTATAAGATAATTCATAATCGTTTCGAAAGGGTTAATTTCGAAATTGAGAAAAAATAATAACTATATTTTGAATTAAATATTAATTTATAAGCAATTAAGGTGCGGAAGTATGCCTATATTAGGAATAGACTATGAGAAATGTAACAATTGCAAAATTTGCCGAGAAGCTTGTCCACAATTTTTTAAACGAGATAAAGAGGAAGATAAAATCATATTTGAAGATCCTTTTAATTTTTGTAATTTATGTGGTCGATGTGTCGGTAGATGCCCTATGGATGCTATTCTGTATGAAAATATTGGGGAAGTTTTAACGTTTGAAGGGGTCCAAAACCCGAGTACATTAGTTTCATATGAGACAATGCATAAATTTATGAGTGCTAAACGCTCAATTAGAGGGTTTAAGAAGAAAAAAGTTCCAAGGGACCAAATAGAGAAAGTTTTGGACTCTATGAAATATGCCCCGACGGGTGCTAATATCCGGACTTTGGAATGTACTATAATTTCAGATGATGAGAAAATCAAAAAATTATCTGAATTAATTATGGATGCAATCATAGCCTCAAGTAATCCAAGATACAGTGAAAACTTCATAAAAGCTAGGGAACGGGGCATAGATACGATATTTTATAATGTGCCGCATGTATTGATAATTCATTCAACTAATCCAAACGATAGTATGAATTCTACTATAGCTTTAACATATGGGATGTTAAGTGCCCAATCCTTGGGATTAGGGACTTGCTGGATTGGATTAGCTCAAGGGGTTTTATCATCAAGTAAAGAAATACGGGAGAAAATTGCTGGAATTCAAGGCAGAGTTTGGGGTGTTATTATTATCGGTTATCCCACTCAAAAATTTTTCCGATTACCACCCCGTCCTCCAATAAAAACTCAAGGATTAGATGAACTAGAATAAATTATTTTGAATAAGAATTCTTTTTCTAATGCCATAAAATAATACTTAACATTCTTAAGATGATACGTGAATAATGGTTGAATTTTGTCCGGAATGTGGAAACATGCTAAGGAAAAAATCTTGTGCATGTGGATATAATGAACGTGAAACCAACTCTATTATTGAGTCTTTACATCATATCTGGGCACCTCCTTCACCCAATATCATATATTGTAAAATTACAGCAACAGAATACGAAAAACTTAAGATAATGTTGATTAAAGGTATCCAACTCGAAAAATTAGATGAAATTAAGGAAAAAATTAAAAAACATCTTTATACCTGTTGTAATTGCGTTTATTACCATGAGAAAATTTCTCACTGTCAACTGAAGAATAAATATTTAAGAAAGGATTCAATATGTAAGAGTTTTGAACCTTTTGAAAAAACATAATTGTTATTATGTTCGAAAAGTGCACCTTAAACCTTTATAAACACCATCATTTCTCATTGTTTGAATAAAATTAAGATTTCTATGGTAAGTGGGAATGAGTCATAAAACTAGTAAAATTAAAAGTAGAATAATTTCTATTTCAACAAGCATTTCTTCATTTTTAATCCCAATATTCCAATATGTACCTTGTACTGCTATATGGTTTGGTATAATGAGTGTTCCAATAATCACCTATTTAGGGTTCTTTTTTCAAAATCCTGAAATTCTCTTATATGATTTTGAATTTTTATCTGAAGTTCATGGATTCTATTTTGTGATTTTCGGGCTCATCCTTTATATTTTCTCTCTAATTTATCAATTGACTCATAGAAAAAAGTTAATCCGAACCGGACCATACAAATATGTAAGACACCCTCAATATATTGCATTCATTATCATTACTTTGGGATTGACTTTAGTTACTTTTGAAACTAGTCCAGTTTTCAATTTTGATCTCGGGTCTCTCAATGGTTACACTTTTATATTTTATATTTGGATTGGTGAACTATTAGCCTATATAATTTTGGCAAAAATTGAAGAAATTGCCCTAAAAGCTAAATATGGAGATGAATTCTTAGAATATGCAAATAATGTGGCTTTTATGTTTCCATTCTTAAAATTAAAAAGAAATAAAAGTTAAAACGAATAATTCTCAATAGCTAAAAAGAATTTTAAGGTAAAATGCGATATAAAATATTCAGACATTTCTACTTGATAAAATTTATACTTATTATTTTTTCTTTTATTTTATTATCTGTTATTCTTTATCAGTTAATTGAATCATATAGAGAGCCTACTTTTGGAGATGATGAAGCTAGATTTGGAATAATTATAATTTCTCTTTCAATGGCAACGATTTTATTATTATCCATTATGGAAGTACTTACGATTAAAGAATATAGAGGCTATTTTCTAAGAAAAAGCTATATTAAAAAGGGAAAATCTTATTTAACTCTTTCAGATATATTTGAAAATGAAAATCGTATAAATATATTAACCCAAATTCTCAATAATCCGGGAGTACATCACAATGAATTGCTACGAAACTGTGATCTGCAAAAAGGGCAATTACAATGGCATTTAGATGTTCTATTAAAAAATCATATTATAAAAAAAGAAAAATATGGACAATATACTATTTATTTTCCTATTACAACATCATTTGATGCAAATGAGTATTTAGAAAATCTTATCGCAAAATCAAAAACCACTTCAGAGATCCTAACTCTTATTAAAGAAAATCCAGGGATTAATTCTTCTGAGATATCTCGAATTCTTAACCTTTCTCGTAATACTGTAAAATATCATATTGATAAATTATCCGAAGAAAAACTGGTAAAATTAACCAAAAAAGGTCGTAAAATAGAGTTACATCCTATTCTACATTAAATTGATGATCTTTTTTTAGTTTTATATTCTAAAAAGTTCTATTAAAGATTTAGTATTAACTAAGTTAATTGATTTAATTTAGGATATACCTCAAAAATCAAAAAAATTATGAATGCATACGAAAGAGTAATCAAATCATTAAATCATGAAGAACCTGATCGGATCCCTCTTTTTTGTCAAGTAATAATGCCCGGATTCAAAAAAAAGCTGTTAAATTATTGGAGTAAGGAATATAAGAAAGATAATAGATATGTTTTATATTATAGGGATTTTAACCTTGAAAGAAAATTAGGATTTGATTTTTCATGGGGATTTGATGTATTTCCAGTCAGATTCCCACCAAAAGTTTTAAAAGATAACCCGCTTCCACAATTAGAAGATCCAAATAAGTATATTGATATTAGTGGTAGAGTTTTCTTAAAAAATCCTCAATTTGAATCTGATATAGCATGGTATTTAGAAAATTATATTTCAACAGAAGAAATGGCAGATTATTTCTATGATACATACTTTTCTATAGAATGGGAAGAAAATTCTGATTTTATACCAAAGCTCAATAAAAGACTAAATAGATTTCCAACTAATGAATTTATTCCCTGTTCTCATCTACACAGTATTTTAGAACCTATCTGGCAAGGTTTAGGTTTATCTTTATTTACTAAGTTATTAAGAAAAAATAAAAATAAAATCAAAAAGTATATTGATTTAAGAACAAAAAAAGCCGTTGATGGAGCGAAATTATTAACTGAAACTGAATTTGATATTTTCTTTCTCTGTGATGACACAGCTTTTAAAAATAGGACAATGATTAATCCTAAAGATC
>CAYSZJ010000188.1:0-6637 GCA_964435435.1 uncultured archaeon | reverse complement strand
TTTTCTTTAGAATAGAAACTATAACCTATGATCGGATTTTATTTTATAATTATTAGGCAGAGAGAATAAATAAAATATAGCAGAAAGTTTCTAAAACCCGAGTTTTTATTTTATGAATATAAGAGAATAAGAGGGATATTTATTACTGAAGATAAAATAATACTAATCACAGGTTCTACAGATGGCATAGGATACCAAACAGCAATTGAACTTGTTAAATCTGGTTTTCATGTAATTGTACATGGAAGAAATCGGGAAAAAGCTGAAGTAACGTTGGAAGAGATTAAAGATATAATTAATAAAAATAATGTGAGTAGTGTTTATGGTGATCTTAGTTCTTTCAATCAAATAAAAGGAATGGTAAATGATATTTACAACCGTTTTAATAGATTGGATGTGTTAATTAATAATGAGGGAGTTTATAGGGCAAAGCGGCATGTAACTAAAGAAGGATTAGAAGAAATTTTCGCAATAAATTATATAGCGCCAATTTTTCTCACGAATCTTTTAGTAGATTTATTGGAAAGAGCTAAATCAAGTAGAATAGTCAATGTAGTTTCAAGAGTCCATTCCAATCAATTAAATTTCAATAATTTACAATTTGAAACAGGATATACCGGTGTGAAAGCATATGCTAGATCAAAAACGTGTCTTATTATGTTAACATATCTTCTTGCTGATAAATTGAAAAATACAGATATCACTGTGAATTGCGTTCATCCAGGGATTATTAATACAAAATTACAAAGAGCAGCGATGGGACCTGGTGGAGCAACATTATTGGAAGGTGCTGAAACCTTAGTCTTTGCTGCTACAGCACCAGAATTAGAAAATGTAAGTGGAAAATATTTTAGAAATAACAGTCCAAGCCCTACAAAAGATATTACTTATAATGAAGAGATACAGAAAAAACTCTGGAAAAAAACAGAAGAATTTATAGGAATGGAGTTTAATAAATTCTAAGGAGTGAAAAATAATTATTAAAAAAGTGAACGATGTGAAAAAACTCGAGAAAATGGTAAGGGATAGGTTAACTTGGGATGATAGGATAGATGAATCGCAAATTGAGGTTTTTATTAAGGATGATATTGCTACATTGAAGGGATGTGTTTCTACTTATCCTGAAAAAGTATTAGCTGAAATTGAAACACAGATGGTGCCTGAAATAAAATCAGTAGTTAATGATATTGAAGTAAAATTTCCTGGTTCCTATGAGATGCCATCAGATCAAGATGTAAAGGAAGCTATGTTTTGCCTATTAGATGCTAATTCAGAGATAGATTCCAATGATGTCAAAGTATCTATTTATAATGGAAATGTCGTCTTAGAGGGAACAGTGAATTCATTTTGGAAAAGCGATAAGATCCGAAAAATGGCTTCTCAAATATCAAGTGTTGTTTCTGTATTGAATAAGATTTCAGTTGTCCCTGATGAGGAGATTTCTGATGAGGATATTGCTAATCTTATAATTACCTCAATGCAGAATTCTGTTCATGTTGATACATATAAAGTTGATGTGAAAGTTAAGGATGGTATTGTCACTTTATCCGGAACAGTATCTTCAATGAGTGAATATGACGCAGTTAAAAATATCGTCAAATTCACTAAAGGAGTTATTGATATTAAAAATGATTTGAAGTGGGTTCTTAGGTATCAAACAACTTAATAATGTTATTATCTATTTTGTTTTCATTAATTTAACTTTTAGTGAAATTTATTATTTTAATCAATAACCAATTTTAAATTAAAGTGTAATTTAAAGAATAATTAGAATAGAATTCCACTGTTGATGATAAAATGGGAAGTAGAAAGGAGTATCTTACGATATTAAATAAATAAATTTTTTTTATATAATTTCTTGAAGTATTATAAGAGAAAAGCTATTTCTTTAATAATTTTTTACATAAATTATTAATTAAGATATCCTCGATAAGTTAAATGAATGAAATAATATTTCATATTGAAGAATCTTTAGAAGGAGGTTATGTAGCAAGAGCTTTAGAAACTTCCATTCATACTGAAGCTGATAATCTAACTGAATTAAAAGATTTAATTAGAGATGCTGTAAAATGTCATTATGATGAGAAAGAAAGACCACGAATTATCAGATTACATTTTGTAAAAGAAGAGATTATAACTTTATGAAGATCCCGCGTAATAATAGCGGGGAGAAATTATCCAAATTACTAAAGAGATTTGGATTTGAAATTACAAGACAGACTGGAAGCTATATGAGGTTAACGACCACTATAAGAGGTGAATTTCATATTATAATTCCTAAACATAAAAGTTTGAAAATTGGAACGCTTAATAACATTATATCAGATATTGCACGATATTTTGAAATAGATAAGGCTGATCTTTTGGGAGAATTATTCCGATAACACGATTCCATTTATTTTTAAGTCTCTTTTAATTTTTTCATAATAATCTTTTTAAACCTACTTCTTCTTCTAAAATTTCTAAAATATCATCTCTTAACGAAGCTACAAGTTTAGTTTTCATTGGTACTGGCAAATCTAATCTTCCCTCAAAACTTTCAATAAATTTGTTTTTAATTTTATTTAAGATTACAGATATTTGGTCAAGCGCTGTCTCTTTGCTATATTTTATTATATATTTAAAATTAATTTTTGAATCTTTTATAATAAGATAATTTTCATTTTTAATCTCTATGACTCGAGACTCATCGCTTTCCAGTTGGGAAGCAATAGATTGCAGGGCATAAATAAAGTGAGATAGTAATGCATTTTTAACAGTATTTGAATTTTGTCTGTGTCTCTCAAAAGTGAAAATTAGCAATTCCTTATTATCGACTACATAAATCCCACTAATATTATTCATATTTACCTTTATTATGCTACTTTAATTTGAAAATATTAAATTTTTCTCAAATAATGTATAAACGCTGGACCTGAAGATTTTATATTTAATTTTAGCAGGAATTAAATCAAAAATTTTATTTATTATCAATAAGTTTATTTTTTCATCTATATCTTTAAAAAACGTCTTCTTTTTCAGGTTTGGGTCATATTTATGTAAGAATATTAATAATTCTACGTTTAGCTCTTCTTTTTCCATAAGCTTTGTGATTTCTTCTAGGTATTTTAATGCCTCATTATACCGATCAAAATCTTGAACATCGATAACATATATAATCTCATCTACTCCTTTGGTATAATTATTAAAATTTTTAAGATAATCTGACCGGTAATCTGCTTGACCTCCAAAATCCCAGATCCTCGTGTTAAAATCTTTCTCTTGAAATTCCTCAACATTTACACCCCTTGTAGGATGTAAAGAGAAATAGGATAACAAATTGGTATCTTCTTTTAAACTTAATAAAATAGAAGTTTTCCCGCTGTTATCCAAACCTAATATTAAAATTTTTTTATTCTTATCGTTCAATTTTTAAGCCTTTTGAAATTTTTTATTTGATTCATTATTTACTTGTTTAATTTTTTCCTTACTCATATCATACTTCTGAAAAATATTTTTATAAATTAAATTAAATAGTGTTTTTAATTTGTTTGGATCAAATTCATGTTGCGGCAATAAAAAACTTGTAAAAAAATAATCAAGCATATTTTCCTTCATAAAATCCACTGCGTTCTTAATTTCATTTTTCTCTGCTAAATTTAATTTAATATTTACATTCTCTACAACTTTTAAAGGTGCTAGAAATATGGTATTTAGATGCTTTTCTACTAGTTGTTTTATCCCTCTAAATTGGGTCACATTTAAATTAAAATTTAGGAGTTGATTACCATATTTTTCATCAATTTCATAAGATAAAGCCGAAATTGATTTTAAAAATTCATCAGAAGGGCTCTCTTTCATTATAATAATCAACCTAAAATTCTTAAACTCCGCCATTAATATTTTTGAATCTTTATACTCTAATTTTATAGTCTGAGAGTGTTGATAAGAGCCTGTAAGTTCAATTCCGAATGAACGAATTGCATCCAAAAATCCAGAAGCCAATGCAGGATCAATCATTTTACCTACAAATTTTTCTTCATATACACATAATCCTGAGTTTTTTTCTATTACCATAAAAGAGTTCAAGTTAAACACATCCATACATTTATCTATTAATTTTTTTCTATTTTGTTCAATTTTATTTCTAACCTTCTTAATCGTCATATATGATGCTACGCTAACAGTTGAGATTATGCCAATAATTATAATCATGAACAAAATAATCTGGGGATCTATAGTAAATGGAACATTTATTTTGATTTCTTGTGAATCTATACCAGCCTCCTGATTGTTGTACCAAATAACTAACACCTTACAACTTCCTTCGTGCGGATTTTCAGGAATTTTGTAATAAAAACTCATTTCTTTTGAAATAACTTCTTTTGTTTCAGAAAAATCTTCAAAACCTAATGTATCAATAAACTTCCAAATAACCCTTCCTTGGACTTGAGGTAATTTTATTGAAAACTCCAACTCTTGATTAGGTTCAAATTCTATTTCTGGAAATTTTATATCCAATTTTTGTTGTGTAGATACAGCACTTATTAACCAAGTCGCTCCAATTAAGATACTTTCGCTTTTTAAATTAATGAATTTTTCATTTGTATTAATAATAACATATAATTCCGAATTAACAAGCATCCCATTTCTATATACTTCTATGTCATTCCAATTAACTGGATAAAAGATTTTAACGGAGTAATTATTTTCAGTTCTCGTTATGATAGGTTCAATTTTCCACTTATTTTTTCTATCTAACTCTAAAATAACAGAACCTTTTGAATCAAATTTGTTTCTTAATCCTAGGGCATAGGTATAACTAAAATTAAGCGTTACTGAATTGTTGCTTTTAATTGGAATTTCTAGAGTATTTGTCATAGGGGAATAATTTAAATTGGTTATTTTGACATATCCAGTTCCATTATATTTACCATTTATGATTTTATAATATGCTCTATCAACTTCAATTGTCATATTTATATCTTGGGGATTATAAATTTGGTCAGTTGTTTGTATTAATTTGTACAATAAGGTTGAATTCGTTACCCCATAGCTCCAAGTAACCCCATTATATTCTGAGACGTGTAGATTTGAATATTGGCCGTAAGCATTATATCCCCAATAATATATATCTTTAGCAGTAAGTGACTCTGAACTTTTGAGCACTAAGAAATATTTTCCAACTGGAAGGTCAATTGGCTTACTAAATTTTTGACAATGCCATCCTAAATGCTCTGTTATATTAAATGAGATTGGAATGCCATAAATGGTGTTATTAGGAGCATTTAGGGCACTATCATAACCATTAATTTGAACATTTATTAACGTATTGGCCAAAGCATTTTTAAAACCATAAATATAAACACCGTAAATGGTTGTATTTTCAGAAATATTTATTTCAACTCCATAACCATATTTTTTACCAAATTTTTCTATCACTTTAAATCCAGTATCAACAACTTCAAAATCTTTTATCTCTTTTCCTAAGCTTATGTTAGTAAAATTCAATTCAAATTTTGTGATATTCCATTTTGGGGCTGATGATCCAATATCAATTGTTTGCGTATTGTTTGCTTGACCAATTTTGTTGGTATATTCATATATTGGATACATTAAGTCTTTTATTGGATATTGTTTGTTCTCCTCAGCATATACAATATTTCCATTTCGATATATATTAACTAGGACAGACAATACAACTATAAAAAAAATTGAAACTTCCTTGGACCTATTCAAATGCATTATTAACTCTGTTGTGTTAGATCAACTGATTTATCTCAGATAGGTAAAATTATTATAATTGAAAATTTAAAGTTTTGATACATAAATTATTAGTTATAAATTCTTAGTTCTAAGTTGAGAAATGTGAAATTTTGATTAATCTAAACTATTTATGATAAAAACGAAAAAACCAGAAGATAACAATTTACCTCAAAAAAATATTACTTCATTAGAAGAGAAAAAGAAAGACCCGATTAGCCAATCTTTTATAGATTTGAAGGAAAACATTGAAAAGTTTTCTGATAAGTCAGGGGAATTTTTCCTAAACAAGAATAAAGGTTTTGAAAATGATTGGCAAGAGTTTTAAGCTTCTTGGAAGAACACGGCAAAAAGCATCAAAGAAAAGGATCCTAAGTATAAACGGTTTAAGAAACTATATACAAAATTAAAAAAGATGGAATCTAAATTATCTAAAATAAGAGAAGATACTAAAGAGATTAAACTGGATATTTCTCAGGTATCATTTATGATTGAACATCATATAGAGGGGATCCATGATATTGAGGGCTACATGAAAGAAAATTTAGGGTCTGATTGGAAAATCATAAAGAACTCATGGCAAAGATGTAAGGATGGAGAAATTTCCAAAGGGGAATTTATAAAGACAGGATTATCAAAAATCGGGAAAAAATTCGCGGGTATCTTTTTTAGAGTATAAAAACTGTTTATTATATACAAAAAATTATAAAAAATAATTATTGAAGTTTATCTTTCATTTCAATGGTGAGTTTAAAGAGGGTGAGTTGGCAGGTAAAGAGGAAAATATTAATATGTGTATTCACATAATTTCACATAATATAAAATAGAATATTTTTCTAAAAATGGCGAATATAACATTATCGATTCCAGAAGACCTTAAAAAAGAAATGGAAAA
>CAYSZJ010000187.1:0-6661 GCA_964435435.1 uncultured archaeon | reverse complement strand
ATGTTGACATTGCTAAAAAAACAAATAAAAAAATTAAGCAAAATATTTGGACTTCCATTATAGTGAAAGTTTCTTTTGCGATTTTAACCGTCATCGGATTCATGACGCTCTGGCTTGCTGTAGGATTGGGAGATATGGGAATTTCCATTCTTATCCTCCTCAATAGTTTATCAATCTTTAAATACAAATTCTTATATAAAGAAATCTCGAAAGAAAAGTTAGAAAGTGAAGCTAAGATAATCATTTGTAAAAATTGTCAAACTAAAGATATCATTCCACAACACCATGGCAGAGATATGGTTAAAAAAGGAGAAAAATTAGTGTGCTGGAAAAATATCCTTAGCAGCCAAGAGCTGGAAACCTGCGATGAGGAATTACCACTCCATTGTCCTTATTGTCAAGAAAAATTGGAATTAAAATAGAATTTATATTTTAATAAAGATTTTTACTTTTTAATTTTATCTCTTGGAACTTTAATTTCTTCACCTGAGAGAGTTTCAAGATAATATCCACCTGACGTTCTGAAAGTAAAATCCGCTTTTATTGCGACATCCATATCATCAGCCCTATCATCATCTATCCCTCCCCACGTGCGATACCATTGCTGCTCGCCAGAGCTTTTATATTTCACCAGAACAATATCACCAGATCCCGCCCCGAAACTATATGTAAATCCCGCAAGGTAGATATTGGCTGACGAATCCACTGCTACTCATACCCCTCGTCATTATTAATTCCGCCCCATGTGCGGGTCCAGTCAACTAAATTTGAATTACTAGTAGATAAATCAGTTTTAATATTCCTGTTGTATTTATCATCCTGGTCATTAAAAAACGTGTTAGTTCCTTGAAATAAAATGCTAAAATACAAGATTAAAATCAAGATCATTAAATAACTATTATAATATTGAACTATTACTAAAAAAAAGAAAAAAGCTCTAAGTTTTACGGAAGACACAGCAAAAATAATGGGAGTTTCTCAAAAAACAATTCAAAATTACATAAGAATCGCAGAGGCTATTGAAAATCGTTGATAGTGGAAATGTTTGTTGATAAAAATATTGAACTAAATGCATGAGATTGAGCTTATATTTTCCAATTAATGATCTTCTAATATGAAATTATCAGATTAACACCCAAGGTACTTTCCTAAGGATTATTTATTCTAATTTTCTATGCCTATGTTAAAAGTTATATTTCCTTTAGCTTTTTAGCGATATTGTTCGGGCGAGTTTGCATCCAATAATATCTATCCCCTGAATTGTATACTTAAGTTCCATTTTTATTTTATTTGAAATTAATAAGCTTTCAAAGTCTTATACAGGAAAGTTAATTCGTATATTAGCTCAAATACTATATTATACTAAAGCTTTAAATATCATCCCAGATATTTCAACCGGGAGTTTTTTAAATTGTATTGTTTGGTAACCTGCTGGTATTGAAGCAGAAAAGAAATTTGATGAATATATTAATAATTTTAGAGAAGATGGGAGATTTTATTTTGAACTTTATATAAAAATAGTGTTTAATATTTATATCCACAATATTTGCAATATTTTCCTGTTTCAATTATTTTATTTGCACAGTTTGGACAATAATTGTAAATGATTTCTTTTGTTGTTGTTGCTTTTTCTTTTGTAATTTCCTTTTCAATACTTTCCACAGCTTTTAATGTTAATAGAAGGAAATAGAAATATTTGGCAATGAGTTATACAGAGAATTTACTAATTAAAAAAGGAAAAAAAAGGGTTACCCCCATAATTATTAGATTTTAGTATTTTTATGTCTACTAAGGCATTTTTAGACCTATCATTTCCATGGATTCTGCTAATGTGGCCAAAATATCAAATCTAGCGTTTACTCCTTCGATCTCTGAGCATGCATCTACTATTTCTTGAGCCCGATCAATTGCTGCTTCAAGTTTACCTTCGTTAACTTCGGTAATTGTTATACCTTTAATACCATGTTTAGTTCTCATTAAAGCTCCCTGTAATATTGTTTTACCTATGGAGCTATCCTCAGGGAATTTTTGAAGAACTTCAAGTGCTTTTTTACCCATCTCCTGACTCTTTTGAGGTGGGAACCATACATTTACAAATAAATACGGCATTCTTTTCACCTTATTTGATTTTCAATTTAAAATTAGATATAAAGCAAGAATTAGATTAATATCATTCTATTAAAATTTTTACACTTTTATCAAAGTTCATCAAACCGCACAAGAAAGATGAAGAAATAAAGGTTGAAGAGAAAACCTACACATTGATTTACAAGAATTAAAAGCTGAAATTAATGAAAGGCAAAAAGAGAAAGAGAAAGAGAGATTAGAAGAGATGCGTGAAGATCTCATTTGGAGAATTGATAGAGTTATTAAGAGCGATAAAAAGAAATTAAAAGGCAAGCGAAATCTAAAAAAATTAAAAGAATTATGGAGCAAAACATTCTTTGGAAAAACAGCATTTTTTAAAGAGTTTGGTGAGAGGCACAAAAAACGTGTATTAAAACTTTCTGAATATAAAGATAAGATTATAAATGCGAAAGACCTTACTGAAGTAATGAACCTACGGGAAAAAGTAAATCGTTTATTATTTACTATTGATTTCAAGTGATAAGTTTACTTTAAAGATTTTTAAAAAAGCTCGTTTTTTCTAAATCAGATACTGAAAGCCTGTCTTTCCTTTACACTTCTTCTTTCCAAGTGTCATAAGGTACATTATATATAAGGATAAGAGCATTTATTCTTTTAAATGTTTCCCTCAATTATGGGAAATACATTCCAGTTCGGTTTTTCAATTTATGTTATTCGGATAAAAGAAGACCATTCCATTATCATCCCTGAGTAATTTATTTCTGTGCTGAAAAAACGAGAAATAGATCTATTTTTAAATTCTTTACTTCTTCAATGAGAAATACTAGTCAATTCCTTTTTACCAGAATCGAAGTAATGTTTGAACGTCTTACTTACCATATAAAGGGTAAGATTTCTATTCTTTAATGTTATCATATACTTATGTGATCTACTTAGTACTGAATTCTTTAATTCTGCTTTCAATTTATCGAAGGATAAAATCTCATCAAGATGATACTCTTCTGGTTCAAATTTTAAGATAGCGCCATTAGGTAATATCATGTGAATCTCAATAGTTTGAAATAATTCCGTTTTAAGAAGGGCGAGAGTCTTTATAATTGTTTTAACGCTATAAATTTTTAAGTCTAATTCCTTCCAAGAATATGATCTTATATCCCCCCATATTCTTCTATATACTATACCTTCTCTACCCAACACAAAAAATGAACGGGGTAGTCTTTTTAATCTAATAAAGTTTGGAAGGAAAAAGATGGCTCCTATCGCACCAGGTATGGACAGGCTTATTGAAAAAGCAATTATTTTAAATTCAATATCGATTTCAAATGTTAGAGATGCAATACTTATGATTAATCCGATAATGAAGAATGCAATTCCCATCCATATTAATATCTTTTCTCCAGATTTTCTTGCAGTAAAAACAATTTTCTTCCCATTTTCGTGAGCCTTAATTATATCTTCTTCAGACTTAATGGTTTCATATTCGTAATTCCCTCCCTGATATCGTTCATGTGCTTGGAGATAATCATTAATATTTTCTATTTTATAAGCACTCTCAGGTTTCATTTTAACAACCTTATTTCGATAGGTAAAATAGATTACAATTCCTGCAATAGGGATTTCTACCAGAAGTATTATAATAAAAAACCCCGTCATGACAAAATTAACATCAACTTCAACCTCACCCTCACCTTCAATTTGGGGAAAGAGCCAACCCGCCCAAATAAATATTGCAACCAAAAACCCCACGATAAAGGGAACGATATACTTCGCTACTCCTTTTCCTGAACTCCTTATATAGGAATCTGGAGTATTGTTTTTGTAGCTCATTTTGCCTTTACCTAGTTTTCCTAATTTACAATTATTCTAATGGAATGTCATGATTTCATCTAATCGCTTGGAAATGAAAATTTTTGCCATTGACATGGTAGTAGATGTTTATCATATATATAAATATGTGCTTCATTACGCATTGAGACCGCCTTCTCATTTTTTCCTTTAAATATGCAGGGGGTTTACTTCTCGATTTTACTCTTGTAATTTTGTTAAGACACCAATAGATCCTGAATATATAAAGAAAAAATCAAGAAACAGTTTGAAATTCCAAGGATAAGATGAATCTATATTAAGGAATGTGGTTTTTAATGCATTAGACAAGAATCATGACAGGATGAGTGAACAATCATATTTTATTTGAGTTTTTCCTATTACATTTTTCACCCTTTTCATCATTTATTTTTTTTCCCCTGCTTTTTCTGCAATTTCTCCTTTCTTTTTGGTCTTTTATTTCTGTTATGGGAAGACCCGAAAGCCCTCTCTCTTATAGAAGACTTTACAAAAAAATCTGCAGCTAATTTAATATCTTCGAGTGTTATCGGTCTTTCTAAAGATTTTTCCAATTCTATTATTAAATTTTCGCAAAATTGTAAACTTAAAAAACTTCCTTGCTCGATGATTAATCTTTGTAGTTCTCTAGTAAAATCAATTACTTTTGGTTTATCAATCTCTTTTATTAGATCGTTATGTGGTGGAAATATTTCCATTGCCATTTTTAATTCAGCCTTTTTATCTTCCAAATTTTTTGCTTCTATATCTCTGTTTTTTCTCATAGAATTTAATATCCTCGAGAAAAGGTCTTTTTCTATAGAAGTCACTTTTTTTTGTTGAATACGTGTTAAACGTATTAAATCATTAGCTTGACTCATGAGATCTGACACATTTTCTCCTTTATTTTTTATTTTTCCCAATTCTATTACTTTCCTTTTAAGTTCATCTTCAAGTTTATAAATCATAGTTCGCTTCCGTGCCATCCAATTTTTCATCAGGCTATAAATATAAACCATGTATTGTGTCGGGGTGAAATATTTCATTAATTTATCGCGTTCATAATGATGTTCTTCAAGCATCGAAAATAAATTTAAAGATTTTACTATCTTCTTTAAGATCTTTTTTCCTTCTGGAAGCTCTAATATTTTTAATAAAATATCCCCAAGAATAGTAGGAAACCTATCAGTACATTTTTGGAGAAAATCGGATAACATTTTAGGCTGAGCTGAGACATTCTTAATTAGGTTTGTAGTTTCTATTATTGTTTTGAATTCAAAGGGTGTGAAGTGGCTTATATATCCTTGAATTATGAGATACTGAACGACAGAAGGGTAGCCACTTTCAAGTCTTTGAGCAATCTCTTCTTTAAATACTTTTCTCGCAATTGGATCTCCGGCTTCAGTCAACTTTTTTAACAGTGGAAAGGAAGCATTACTCATTAGTAACCGCGTGTCATATTGGTGTTCGACCCACGCTTGGAGATTTGAACAATGGGCCCAAAATTCTTGCTCAGGAGTTATCGTTCTATTTTGGAATAGAGAGGGATACTTATATACTTCCACCGCTTCATCAATAGATTCTAGTTCTTCATATAAGTGTCTTGTTTGAGGTGGAATTTGCAGAAAAAGTCCCATGCATTGGAGAAATTTCTTTCCATTTACGTAGATTTGAGTCTTTTTATCTTCCAACTTAAGCGTTATATATTCATTAATCTTGTACTCCTTTTCTGGAATCCGTGTAGTTTTAGGGAAATATTTTCTTACAAGAAAAAATCTTTTTTCTAGATTACGTATATATTTTATATCTACTTTATCATCGATCCGTTCGTATACTCTTGGATGAATAGGACGCAGCTTGCTTTCTAAATATCGAGCGTATGGTATCAAATAATTTCCCTTAATTTTAACCTTAGTTTGTTTATCTATAAATTCTATAAATGAATTCCATGTAATGGAATCTAAATATCGGGGGATATTTTTTGAAATTATCAAATAATTTCCGATTAATAATGGCTTTTCTTGATTAACATCTAAATCTTTTAGTTTAACTCCTAATTCTTTTAGCTTAATAGCTAAATGGTCTAATCTCTTCTTAACATCCCCCTCTTTCAATATAATTTTTTTAAACTCTAATTTTTTTTTTTTTTTAGAGAGTTCCTTCTTTCTAGATATTTCTTCTAGATTATGGATATAATTTATCCAAGAAGAAAATCTTCCTTCTAGAGCATAGATATAATTTAAATCTACTTTTTCATCGATCAGTTCGTATACACTTGAAGAAAATTTTCTTTCTAGATCAAGGATATGAGCTATATCTTCTTTTTCATCGATCCGTTCGTATACTCTTGGAAAAAGATGACGCAGCTTGCTTTCTAAATATCGAGCGTATGGTATCAAATAATTTCCCTTAATTTTAACTTTAGCTTGTTGGTCTAAAAATTCTATAAATGAATTCCATGTAATTTCTAATTTTTCTGGATTAACACCTAAATCCTTTAGTTTAACTCCTAATTCTTTTAATCTCTTTTTAATATCTCCCTCTTCTAACACTATTATTTTATTATCTTCCTTCATAAGCTAGACTTCATGTATTTACTCTAAGTTTTTTATAATTTAGTAATCGCATAATTTACATAAAAGTAAAATCTGGGCTTCAAGAAATTATATAAATTTCGCCTTAATAATTTTATGGGAGTATCTCTCGCAATTCTGTTAAATAGCCTTACAATTTTCAGATATAAATTTTTATA
>CAYSZJ010000186.1:0-6869 GCA_964435435.1 uncultured archaeon | reverse complement strand
CCAATTCTCTACATTAGGGAAGTATACAGGTATTTTAAGTTCAACATTTTTTAGATGTTTTGGTGAAAGGTTTGGTTTATTCAAATTTTTCATATTAGAAAATGTTATCATTGAATACATCATTATTGAGAGACCACCAATTCCAAATTATTTTGCTTTACTTAGAAATATTGAGGCATGTTCAAAATCACCTATTGCAACTAATGCTTTTCCTTTATAAAAACAGGCTTCAGCATTAGCAGGACTTACATTTAGAATTTGGTCAAAGAGACTTATTGCTTGTTCAAATTGACCAATATTTTCAAGTTCAACCGCTTTTTCCATAGCAGTTCTTATATCAAATGAACCCATTAGTTCACCACAATATTGACATACAGGGCTGTTTGTATAATTTTTCTTTCCACATCGAGGGCAATATACTCTTCCGTCTACAATGGTTTTAATTGGTCCTGTTTTTCCAGTATCTACAAAAACTACATGGGATTTTAGACGATCGATCATTTCTTTCGCTCTTTCTTGGTAAGGGACTGATTCATATTGAAGTAAAACCAGCAAAATCAAAAAATAATAAACACTTAGAGGAGATTATTGATGATTTAGAAAAATTATCCAAGTTTAAAGCTAAACTTCATTATGATATAAGTGTCTTAGTATTATTTGGACCAACCAACGAATTATCTAATACTATTCATTTTATTGAAAGAGATGATAGTAATGATGAAGAATTAAATGATAATAGAGATAGAGTGCTCAATATTATAGAGAGAAATAACCAAGAAATATTTTTAATTGAATTGAATACATCCATTTTGGAATAGAAGAGACCTTAAAACGAGGAGACGTGAAAAGGAAACATAAGACAATTTTGAAAAACTTGAAAGAATAAGTTTAGGAGTCTCTTGTTTCTTGCCAGCATTTTTGACAAAAAGGTTTTCTCCATAAAGAAGCATAATCTATTCCACATCGATGGCAATATTTAAATTCTTTTCCTCCATATACTTCTTTTTTACCAGACTGAAAAAAACAATTTTTACAAAGTGGTTGATCACGACAATATAGGATTTTATCACAGCAATTTATACAGAGACCATATTTTATTGCCCATTCTTCAATTTCAAGGTCCTGATCTACGTAATCTAAATCATACTGAGAAAGAATAGCTGATTCAGGAATATATTGCCATTGACCACTTGAAAATTCAATTCTCGCATCACCATCGTAAAAACTAGTGATTTTTCCTCTTAAGGTGACTGTATTTTTAGATATTTTTTTAATTGAACTTTTAAGGATAGAATCAGTTTCTTTAATAGCATCTAGATAAAGAATTTCATCCTCCTCACGTTTTATTAATACGCCCATTTCTCTATTGTTAGATTGAGAAAATTCGTGTAGGTTAAGAGAAGTTATAATCATGAGATCTTCATTAAAATAGCATTTTGCATGCAGATTTTCACAGAAATATAATTGTAGATTATTTAATTTCTTTAAATGTTCTATTTCTTTAAGATTCAGTTCTTCCTTTCCATATATCAATTTTATTTTAATATTTCTATTATCCGCTTCCTTTAATCGATCAAGAAAAATCTTATTTAGTTTGAGATAAGGAGTTATTAAAGTTAATTCATTTTTAGCCTCTTTTATTATTTTTTCAATTCGAGCAGATGTCTCAAGTGTAGTTAAAAATTTTGTCATACTTTTGCCTTTATTCCTCTATTATATTTTTAGTAGTTATTAAATGTCATTAAAGATATTTAATTTTTCATTTTTCTTAACAAATTATTTTATTGTTGAATTAATCTCTTCCAGAATATCAGACCAACAAGTAATTATATGATTAAAACAATTTTATCAGATTTTTCCATAATTTAATTAAAAGGAGGGTTCCTAATTATAAAGATACTGTGTGATCTAATAAACAGTTCTTTATCTTTAGAGTCTTTTATTTGGATGTCCAAGTCTAATCTAAAATCTTTCGAGTGGACGCTTCAAGATAATCAAGATATACTAGTAGAGACGTTTTTCACATCTTTCCAAAAATATACGATATATAACAGTTAAAGTGAGATTAATGTCGGAATAAAAAAAATAAAAAATTAAAGATAAATAAATACTTCATTAGATACTGATAAGAAAAAAAAAAGAAAAATCAATTAAATTACAAAATAGCTTTAATATACTTCTTGATTCTCGATTAGAAAGTTTAATGTGCTTCTATAATCATTGGATACTCTTCCGTTTGGATGCCTAACCTTTTTCGATATTCGAATTCGTGTTTGCAACACGAGCTTGATAACATTAAAAGAAGAAGAGAGTTCAAGATTATTGTTCTTTAAGGGAACTTAATAAATAAAAAAACTTAGTTAAATATTAAAGGCTTTCTCTAGTTCTTTTTGATGCTCTATCCAGTTCTTAATCTTCTCTATGAGGTCATCATATTCTACGACATTAACATCTTCAGGTAAATTATTCAAATCAAGAGAAGTAGAATCGGTTACCTCCTGATTATACAGCATAGGGGAAATATCCTTATATACTACTCGATTATTATGATTCTCTGCTTTTATGACAATATCTTGTGCCAACTTAAGCAGATCGTCCACTATGTAGATGTCCAATGGTACTATCAATTGTTCAAAAAGCGTAGCTGCTTGTACCCAGTTTGGATCTTGATATTCATTCATAAGTTCTTCCAGTAGCTCTCTAATTTTCTGCTCGATAAAGTCTTGAATATCTCCACGAGTATCATACATTCTGTCTAATCCTGCCATTTTTTGCTCTCCCTTTATTTTTAATACTTAAAGAAATACATCATTACCCGAACGAGTGGGAAGAAATTCTCTTCCATCCTCATATATACACACAAAACCTTCTCTAATTTTAGAACCAAAAGAAGAAAAAGAGCTAAAAAAAATTGGGTAATAGGTAAGCGTTATCGGGTTTATAAAATATTAAAGTTTTGGATTGGTAAATCTAATTACCGAAAAACAAAAAAGTTTGAGTTAGATGTTCAATTTAACATATCCATAAATCATTTGGCTAAATGTCTTAAGCTCATGGATGATTTCAAGCGATATAAAAAGCTATATGAAAAAGGAATAATAACAATAGAGCCTTTTACCCTCGAAAATGAACGTTTAATTAGCTGCTTATCGTTAGAGCCTAAAAGGGAGTACGAGCTTCATGATAATAATAGCTTAGAAAGAATTATTTCTAAAGCTACAAAAACCGAGACAGACAAAAAAAACTTGACATTGTGCCACAGTTAATTGTGGTTTAAGAAGTGTGGCTCAGGAAGTAAAAATTAGCTAACTTAGGTAAGTTAAAAAAAGTTAGAGTCCTGAGAGCTCTGAAAATTAGTTAAGTTAGCTAAGTTAGTCAATAATTTTCTGATTCTCTGCAATCTTTTTTAAAAAAAATTACCAATCCTCTTTCGTTTTAAGACTATAAAATAGTCTATTAATAAATCCATTAAAATAAAGCCACTTTTTATTTAAATTTGAAGAATTTATTTTTATCTTTAGAAATTAGCTCTGTAATAGTCGACTAGCTGAGATAAGAATTTATGAGGGAAAATTATGTCTGAAAGAGATGGCAAAACAAATACTCTGTTAATAGAGATACTAATTGGGATTATAGCCGAAGTAATAGTTGTAATACTATTTTTTGTTAATATATTTATACCAATTATCATAGGGATTATTATTTTCATCGTACTTATTTTAAGGGTAAAGAAAAATGAGCTTTTTATCATTAATCGAATTAATTTTATTCTTAAAAAATATGAAAAGACAAAATACGATAATCAAAAAGAAAAGAAGCTTGTTAGAAAATTTGGATTTCTATTAGATAATGGGGCTGGAAAATTAAGGAAAATGGGTTTTAGTATTATACATATTCAACCTGCAAGATTTCAAGTTGTAGGAGAACCCAGAATAAGAGGAGATACTATAAAGGATAATAATTTTGGAATTCATCTCACAAGAAAATACCCAGATATAATTGTAAAGCAGTTTCTAATAAGAAGATTAGATAATGGACAAAAAAAAAAGCCAGAGGAAGCATATTTTTCAGAAGTGTATCCCGAATCACAGAAAGAAAATAGTATCACGCAAGTTTTGTATGATCTTATTGAATACCTTAAAACTAAAAGGAAAATCTCAAAATTGCTAAAGTTCTTAAAAATAAAAAAATGATGCGGTCAGGAATAAAAATATGAATAAAGTAGAATTTGAAAAGAAAAAATCAATTATAGTTAGAAACGGGTTAAGTTTAATAAATGGATTAAAACAGACTTTTGAAGTACTATCGAAATATGACTGGTATGAAAAATTCATAGATAAAATTGATATTGATGGTAGAATCATAGAAACAGAGCCAGTAGATATAAAGATATTATTTGATAAGATAAGAGCACTTGCTGCTGAACTTGTTAAATATCCTAATAAACTTGAATCATTACGGGAAAAGGGTTTGAAATAAGATTTAAAAGAATAATATTAGCTTTATTAATTATGCCAAATTCTATCATTGAGATTATAGGCTTACTCGTTGGTATTACTGCGGGGTTATTATCCATTATCGCATTTTTAAAGATTATAAAATGGAAAATCGGGTAATTTTATAAATGAATGAAGAATTATAAATTCTTTCATCGTTCTTTGTTTATAAAATCTCTCTACCCGCTTTTTTTTATCTTTCACCTCAATAGAATTGAGACACGATCGGCTAATCCAGAAATTTTATCGGTCTTGAGTACTTCACTTATCTTTTGTGGAAAGCATCTTCTATTCATTATTATTTTCGTCAATAACATATTTAAGCAAGTAATCATTAATTTTCTACATGATTGGAAGGAAAAGGAAGGTTTGTAAACTGATTTAGAGACTCATTGAGGTCCAAAATGAGAATGGAACTCGATTTTCGCTGGGGAAAATTAAAGTCTATTGTCCGGTCTGCGGGAGTCCAGAGGTTGGAGAATATGGAACTCATAAAAGAAAAAATAAAAGGATTGAGACATTTCAATGTAAAAATCCTAAATGCAAGCACTTAAAGAAATATAAAACCCCTAAACAGTTTGTTTTGACGACCTCTTACCATTTTAAAGAGTTAATTTTCAACAAGCTTAAAGCTTTTTATGAAGACTTGATGATAGATGGAGCAAAAAACAAGACAATTGCGAAAAAATACGGTGTATCTGAATCGCAAGTATCAGCGCTTAGGTCTGAAATCGAGGAAGCCATTGACAATCTTAGTGGGTTGGATTCGCTTTTATTGACACCTCAGCATGATACTGCTATCGCTATCGATGAAACATTTTTAAAAATAGAAGGAACCTCGATTTATATCATAATCGCCACGGGCTACACTTCCCGTAAAACTCTG
Organism: uncultured archaeon; assembly: GCA_964435435.1. Classification (GTDB taxonomy): domain Archaea; phylum Asgardarchaeota; class Lokiarchaeia; order Sigyniarchaeales; family SOKP01; genus Loki-b32. The sequence goes on along the minus strand of CAYSZJ010000186.1, from coordinate 1,487 downwards.
GGAATAAAAGTCTCAAAATCTCGTTCAGAAGAAGACATGCGCGAAGTATTTGACGAAGCAGAACAGAATACCATGCACCAAATTAACAGTGTTACTTCGGATGCCTTGAATGCCACGCAATCTATGGTAAAAAATTTGGACAGGGAAATTACCCACATCATCCATCCCCATAAAAGACCATTCAAGAAAGCGATAATACGGCATTATAGCTATGAAGATAATGAAAGAATAACAACAACGATCGGTGTGAAAAGCAATTTCTGTAAAAAGCGCGGTAAGCGACAATTTAGGTACATGGAAGCTAGAACTGACTTAACCCCCCAAACTAAGAAAAAGCGAGGGAGGCCAAAAGGTTCTAAAACCAAAAAGAAAAGGAAACTGCAGAGACAGAAAAAGAAGCGCGGGCGAAAAGGACTTTACACAGTTTTCGATAAAGGAAAGATTAGCTAAGCAATTATCGATCCTTACAGAGATAAACTCAAATTAAGTAAAGGGATGTCCAGCCCGCTTGCAGTCGGGCTGAACGCGACACTAAAGTTATACGACCTAATGTCAATTCAAAATAATCTCGCAGAAAATAAAAACTCTATCCTCCGAGCTATTATCCGGTTAAGAGGTCCGAAAACAATAGAATCCGTGGAGCGACGCATTAGGGCAATGTTAAAAATACGAAATAATCCTGAACTCTTAGATGAAATACGATTAACTCGGAATATGAGAGGGGATTTTTTAATAAACAATCTAAAACTCATTGAATGCGCCGATTTACTAGAAAGAGGTGTTATCATATAAGAAAATAAAAAAAGGGGTTAATTTATAATTGTTCATTCATCTATAAAATTAACCAAAAAATATTATAATAATAATTGTTTTTTAACTAATTTTGCCTTGTTTATCGTATATAATACTTTTTTTCTATCTCAATTATTATTTGAGTCAAATTCATTCCACACATAATTGACCAACTGAACATTCCAATTATATATACTGCTTTAAGATTAAATAAAAAGTTGGCAGAAAAATATTGCGATTCAATCTCACGCTTAAAAGAGATACAAATAGAAAATCAATCAATAACAATATGTCATTATGCATTGAGAGTGTGGAATAAAAGTCACTATAGTGCTTGGCAATTGCATGGGCATTCCCATGGAAATCTCGAACCATTAAGATATCAATACGATGTAGGTATTGATAACAATAATTTTTATCCTATATCTTTTCAACAACTTAAATCAATAATAGATGTTAAAAAAAATGCTGTTAAATGCAATCTTCTTGGAAAAAAACCCTCTGAATAAAATCAATAGTAGTTGATAGTATTTGGAAAAGAAAGTGAGGTTAGAAACGAAATTTTATCCATCTACACGGTTGGGGCCTCTCGAGGAAATTCTGGTCCTACCGCATACGGGTTTATATTTGTAAATCATGGAAAATACACTAAAACTTAAAGAAAAACAATTAGATGATCTAAGATAAGAAATAAA
>CAYSZJ010000185.1:0-6935 GCA_964435435.1 uncultured archaeon | reverse complement strand
CATCCTTCGAAGAAACTGCTATGTCTCTTTATGCATTATATCAAATACCAATGCAGATTAATACAAGGTTGATTTTTCCAACCGCAAAATTAGTTGAAAGTTTATGCGGGGGGAAGGTAGTTGTTGGTCGTTTAAAACCATTAATTGGGCAGAATGCCTTTGCTCATGAATCAGGCATTCATGCTCATGCAATGATTCAACATGCACGAGCATATGAGCCTATAACGCCAGAATTAATAGGAATTAAACGTTCTGACAATGTTCAAGAAATAATTCAGCAGTCGATTAAATTAGGAAAACATACAGGAAGTCATGCACTTAAAGCAAAATTAGAAGATTTGGGTATTCATACTACAGAAGAACAATTCTCCAACATTATGGAGCATGTCAAAACTTTCGGAGATAAGGGTCATGAAGTATCAGAAGAGGATTTCTATGCAATTGTTAAGGATGTTTTTGAAGAATTACCAGAGGAGGATCAATTTGTAAAACTTGAAGAATTAACAGTTTTAACAGGTTCTGTTACTCCTACTTCAACTGTGCGTTTAAAAATTTATGATAATGGGAACATTGTTGAAAAAGTAGCATCATCAATAGGTGTTGGCCCTGTTGATGCTTCAGTTAACGCAATTATTAAATGCTTTGAGCCAATGAGCAAGATTAAACTTTTGAATTATCAAATTGATGCCATAACTGGAGGAACTGAATCTCTAGGCCATACCAGTATCGAAATTATAGATGTTGAGAGTAAACACGTTGTAAAAGCAAGTGCTACGCATGAGGATATTGTAATGAGTTCAGTTTTATCACTTTTAAAAGGAATCAACCTAATTGTAAAGAAAAAAAATTCATCAAGCAATAAAATAATATAGATTTTATACATTCGTTAGGTAAATTAAATATGGAATTAACAATAACAGAGAAAATATTAAGAGATCATTGTGATTATAAAACTGCTGTTGCCGGAGAATTTATTTTAGCTAATATCGATAAATGTTTGGCGAATGATATTACTGCTCCTATCGCAATAGATGTTTTTGAGAAAGTCATTGAAGGATCAGAGAAAGGTCTTTTTGATAAAAACAAAATAATTTTAACTCCTGATCATTTTACACCAAATAAAGATGTTGCCTCAGCAGAACAGTGTAAAATACTCAGAGATTTTGCTTATAAATATAACATTTTAAATTATTTTGAAGTTGGTCGCGGTGGAATTGAACATTGCCTTATACCAGAGCAAGGATTGGTAGGACCAGGAGATGTTTTTATTGGTGCTGATTCCCATACTTGCACATACGGCGCACTTGGTGCTTTTTCGACTGGTGTGGGTTCGACAGATTTAGGTGTAGCAATGGCTTTAGGAAAATGTTGGCTTAAAATACCAGAATCAATAAAAATTATTTTTTCTGGCGATTTAAATGAATGGGTTTCTGGAAAGGATTTAATTTTATATACTATTGGTCAGATAGGTGTTGATGGAGCTACTTATAAAGCAATAGAATTTACCGGAGGTGTTGTTAAAGCTCTATCTATAGATAGTAGATTTACAATGTGTAATATGGTAATTGAAGCAGGGGCTAAAAATGGGATAATAGAACCTGACAAAATTACAATTGATTATCTGAAAGAGATTGGAAATTCTAAATATAGAGAGTATAAAAGCGATAAAGATGCAGAATATATTGATGTTATAGAATTCGAATGTAAAATTATTGAACCTCAAGTTGCTTTACCTCCTTCACCTGAAAATTCAAAACCAATTTCAGAAGTAAATAATATGAGAATAGAAATAGATCAATCAGTAATAGGCTCTTGTACAAATGGTCGATTGGAAGATTTGAAAATTGCTGCTAGTATTTTAAAGAATCACAAAATTCATCGTGACGTTAGGTGTATTATTATTCCAGGAACTCAAAATATTTATCTTCAAGCATTAAAAGAAGGATTAATAGAGATTTTTATTAAAGCTGGTGCTATTGTTTCACCTCCCACTTGTGGTCCTTGTTTAGGAGGACATATGGGGATTCTTGCTGCTGGAGAAAGAGCCATTTCAACAACTAATAGAAATTTTTCAGGTAGGATGGGCCATATAGAAAGTGAGGTATATTTATCAAGTCCAGCAATTGCTACTGCTTCAGCGATTAAAGGATATGTTTCATCACCAAATTTTATTTAGGGTTGATAATATGATTGGAAAAGTTATAAAATATGATATAAAAGATATAAATACAGACCTAATCATTCCAGCTAGATATTTGACCATGTTTGAACCTGAATATCTAGCTAAACATTGTATGGAAGATTTAGACGCTAAATTTATTCATAAAGCAAAAAAATTCGGTTATACAATAATGGTTGCTGGAGCTAATTTTGGATGCGGATCAAGCAGAGAACAAGCAGCAATTGCTCTTAAAGCAGCAAGAATTCAATGTATAATCGCCTCCTCGTTTGCAAGAATATTTTTTAGAAATTCTATAAATATAGGGTTGCCTATAATTGAATTTAATAAGATTGAGACCATAAATACTAATGATGTCATAGAAATAATATTTACAGAGGGAATCATTAAGGATACTTCCACTAAGAAGGAATATCAAGTAAAAAAAATGCCTTCTTTCTTAGAAGAAATAATATCTGCTAATGGTTTGATAAATTATGCTAGAAGTAAAATTTTGGGGATATCCATTATTTAATAAAATTAAATGCAAGATATTCTGTGAAATTCATAAAAAATTCAAATTTGTTGAACTTTAAGTTATTTTTATAATTTTGAAAATATTATTAAAGATATTCAAATTAAAATATTATAATTCATCTTAAGTTTAATTTAATTTGAATTTCAAATTCATGTTAATTATGGAGATAAATTTATGTCCTTAAAAGAATTTACGAAGGAAGTATTCACTCGATATGGTTTTACTGAAGAACATATCAATATCTATTTAGTCTTCTTAAGAGTTCCCCGTGCTACCACTTCTGAAGTGTATATGACTCTTGTTGAGGAGTATGAAGATTTACAATATGAAACAGTGGTGGAAGTCACCAATTGGTTAGTTGAGAAAGGTTTCCTAAAAAAAATTGAAGGAATAGTTGATAGATATATCCCTCTTGAACCTTTCTTTGAATTATTTACTAATGAATCTGAAATCTTTAGAAATGAAATTGCAAAAATAAAAGATAATATTTTAGGAGATCAATCTAGTCGTTTTGAGAAAATCGAAGGAATACAAAATAAAAGCCTTCAAGAAATAGAAAAAGCTGTAGATACTCAAATTAAGGATTTTTTCGAAGATTCGGATGCAAAAAATAATATTAAAAGGAATCGAATTGAAAGTGCTACAAATCGATTTACAGAGACTACTAAAGCTCTTGAAAATAATATACATACAATTATGGATACATTAAACGCAAATCTAAAAAGTATATCTGGATCAAGCGTTAGTAACAATGAAACTGAGATAAATAAAACTAAAGAAAATTTAACTACTTTAATCCAGAATTTGTTGAATGATTTTTCAACGCAAGTTGAAAACTTAGATAAAGAATTAAAAATGGATCTTAATGAACATGTAGAGAGGCATAAAAATATTGCTAATCAACTAAAACCGAAAATGGAACAAATTTTAGAGAAATATCTTGAGCGAATGGATAAAGTTGTTGCAGATCTAAAAGAAAGGATTTCGAATATATTAAAAGAACATACAACTCATGTCAAAAACACTACAGACACCTTACAAATGAATTTAAAAGCTACTATTGATGATAGACACCGAACACTTACTGACCAGACTAATGATTTTAAAAGTATGACTTTAACACTAATTGACAATTTACTTGAACACGCGAATAGGTTTACTGATTTTTCTGAAGATATGGCTAAAAAGGGATTTTTCTGGATGGGCAAAAAGAAAAAATACAAAGCAAGACATGAAACCACTATACAAAACATTTTAACTTACACTGAGCCAATGAAAGATGGGTTCATTACGGTAAGTGACGATTATGTTCAAAATACAAGGAATACCACAGATCAAATAAAAACTGACGTTACAAATATAATGTCAACTGAACATGAAAATCTAGCCACTGAAACTAATGATTTAGATTATAAAGCTCAAGAAACTATTGATGCTCAATTAGAAACGTTAGCTACAGATATGGCTGGAGAAGTTGATGATACATTACAAAGTGGTATCAAAGATTGCTCTGATACGAACCTTAAATTAAAAGATTCTTTAGAAAACTCTTTAAAACAACATCATCGCCAATATGATGATGCAATTACTAATCATAGAGAAGGTTCTTTGAAACACTACACAAACTTCGATACTGAAATCAAAAGGATAAATGCTGATTGGACAAGAGAAGTCGATACTAATTTTACTAATGGCAAAAGAGATTGTACGGAAAAAATTAATAGTGAAATTAGTCTATGGAATACTGAATCGAGAGATATGGACATGATGTTAACTGATATGTTGGGTGACCACAAATCAAAATATGAACAAAACGCAAAAACCCTGCAAAATAGTTTATCAAATACAACTCGGGACACCATTCAAAATGTAAAAGATGCTATTGCCGATTTTACCCTCCAATTTATGAATTCAATTGATGATGCAACTGAACTGGGTGAAAATGATGAAGAAAAATTAAAAGATATTCATCATGCTTCTAGCTCAATCCCAGAAATATCTAAGGTTACATCTTGGCAGGTAATAGGTAGACAAGCTATGATTAATGCTATGAAAGACGCAATCTATCGTGTTAAATCCTCAATTATAATTGTTACCCCCGTTGTTGTTCCTGAAATCCTACAAGTTGTATCTGAATATGCTTTTCAGAAGAAAGCGGCTAGATTTATGCTCACCTCACATTTTGACCTTCAAACTTACTCCGGTATAATTAAAAAGATGCAACAATTAGGAAATATACAATTTCGCCAACTGCAGACAACAGCTGATTTTTACGCTTTAACCCGCGATGCAGAAGAAGTAATACTTTGTCCACATTCAGAGAAAGAATCAGAGATGATCGCGGTTGTTTCTAATCAGACAGCATATTCTATTTTGTACAGCCAGTTTATAGGTCCTATCTTTCAAGCTAATAGCCGACCGATAAAGTAGGATAATTAGATTAGCTCAAATTGAGAATTGGGAGATTATAAGCAGGATTTATTTCTTTTCTTTCTTTTTCTTATATTTTAAAAAAAATCTGAGTATTATTGAATAAGATTATTCATAATAATATATTCAATTGAAAATTTACAATTTAATAATAATGAAACTAAGCTAATTCTATCCTAAATATCTTTCTTAAATTATACTAATCTAAGCAACACAAAATAATATTCTGGAAAAACAAAAAAATGAAAAGTTTTAACAGTTTAATTTAATAATTAAGAATAGCATTTTTTTCATGTATACGCATGCCAAGTATCAACAGCTCTAAAGTATTCTAATGCAACCTTTTTTGAACCGAAAAATTCAATCCATTTTCTTATCGCTTCAGCATTTAAGCCCAGATTGCTGACATAGACGTCAAACGTTAGTTCAAAAAAAGTATCTAGATTCTTTTTAAACTGTTCAAAAGTATGGATATTTTTAGCTGAAGATAGTTTTTTAAAAATGGTATAAATTTCTTGGTATTCTTTCAAATTTAATTCAACTTTCTTGGAATTCATCTTCATACAATTTTATATATTAATCTTGAATTTAAATAAATATTATCTTTCTATGACTTTTTCTTTATTTCTTTATTTTTATTTCAAAAATCTTTAATAAAGCGCTAGAATAATACTATTTTTTCTCCCTTTTTAAAGATAAGAATATTAAAGCATAAAACGAGATCTAAATAAAATTTATCAAGATGAGAGGAACAGGAACTCAAAAAAAAAGAATTTGTTTTAGAAAAAACCTAAATTTTTAAGACTAGATTAAATTTTCAATCATATTATATGAAAAAAGTCGAAATATAATAAGATTTAAAAAAAAGAGAGGACAAGATTAAAATGCGCGCAGTTATAGTTGAAAAATTTGGTAATATAAATATTAAAGATATACCTAAACCTTCCCCTGGACATGAAGAAGCCTTAGTTAAAATTTCTAGCGCAGGTGTTTGCCATTCGGATTTACATCTCGCTTATGGGGATTGGCCAGTAGCAACACCGCCATTTCCTCTGGGACATGAAGGTATAGGAATAGTTGAGGAAATAGGTGCTGGTGCTGATGCGTTTGTGCAGAAGGGCGATAGAGTTATATTGGGTCTAGGTGGAACAGCAGGAGGATATTGGTGTGGAGCTTGTGAATATTGCCTTGCTGGAAAACCTATGTTTTGCTTACAGCGTAAGAATGTTCTTGGAACATATGGTGAATATGTTTCAATTTGGGCAAAAGCTTTAGTAAAATTACCTGATGAAATAAGTGATAGAGAAGTTCCATTAGCATGTGCTGGTTTAACAGCATATAGTGCTATCAAAAAACTTGCAAAATTCGGAATACCAGCAGGTAAATCAGTTGCTATTATTGGTGCTGCGGGGGGGGCTTGGTCACTATGCTGTACAGATAGCTAAAGCATTCGGGTATAAGGTAATTGGAGTTGATATAGGTCCTGAAAAATTGGAATTTATCAAGAAGCTCGGAGCAGATCATGCCGTAGACGTTAGTAATGTGAAGAAGTTCGTTTATAAAAACTTTGGTGGCGTGTACGCAAGTATGGTATTTTCATCAAAAATAGCTGGTTTTGAGCTTGGTTTAAAATTACTTAAGGTCGGAGGTGTACTTATTGCTATAGGATTACCTGCCTTTAGTGAGGGATCGATATCAATAAATCCATTTCAATTTATATTAAAAGGTTTACATATAGTGGGATCGTTAGTGGGTACTGTAGAAGAAATGAGAGATTTAGTCCAATTAGCAGCAGAAGGCAAAGTTAAA
>CAYSZJ010000184.1:0-6944 GCA_964435435.1 uncultured archaeon | reverse complement strand
ATCTGGTATAACTACAAGTAGTAGGGGTCATATAAGCATCACCCATTGGTGTATCTGTGCATCCTCTTGCTCTCATTCTTATTGGGAGAATATCTGCCGCATAAATGATTTCTTCTGGAATATACGAACAAAAATAACCTAACACTTTTTTTCCTTCATTTTTCCAATTATTTATCCAATCATTTAAGAGAGGAATTGCTTGTTCAATTTTTTCCATTATAGACATAATTGTAGGATTTATCTCAGTTTTACAATTTAATAATAACTATGCTACAGATATTTATATATATATCTATGGATCAGTAATAACTCTAAAGTATAAACAAGGAAAAAAAAGAGATTATATTTTATATGGTAATTTTGTATTAGGTTGAATTGTATCTATGTATTTCTTTCTAAATTCTTCATTTAACATAGGGCATTCTTTGTGCACCCAATCCTCAGAAAACATTTTGTGATCCCACATTCTCTCTAAGATTGTTTTGAGCTGTTCTTCTCTAACATTTCCGAAAGTAATTGGTATAAAACAACATGGCATGACGTCTCCATAAGGAGAGATATAGAAATATACATTATCACTCATTCCGCGACACTGGGATGTCCCTTGATTTTGGAAATAGAAATCTCTACAGATAAATGGAAAATCCACAATTTTCCTAACTTTCCTCTCTTCTTCCCGCGTTAATTTTACCTCGGGATTATATAACCATCTTCCAGTCGCTGTAGGTAATAAATATCTTAACCCGTTTGCACCAAGATCTTTTGCCAATTTGATTGTATTTTCAAACTCACCATTAGCTAGAGTTTCTTTGGTTATATATGTAGAGAGCGCACATTTTAGTTGCACATCAAGTGCATTTCTTATACCTTGGACAGCTTTATCAAATAATCCTTTCATTCCGCGCAATTCATCATGTTTTTCTGGAATTGGACTATCGATACTAACATAAAGTAGTTCTAAGCCGCTATTTTTTAATTGTTTTGCGTAATCTTTCGTGATCTTTATTCCATTTGTATCACAAAATACATACACCGATCTCTCTGAAGCATATTTTATTAATTCCATTAAATCTGGTCTCGTGGTCGGCTCACCACCAAAGTAGTTTATCACGAATGCTTTAGCAGATTGATCTAATACATTTTTAATCTCATCAGTTGTAAGCTCTCTAGATGGCTCATTTTCATAATTACCCACACAACAATGCGGACAATTGAGTTGGCAATTATACGTTATACCAAACATGAGATAAAAGACATCTGCTCCTCCTCTGAATCCTCCTCTTTCTTCATTAAACCACTTTTGCATACTCTCCTGATCATAAGTTAATGGAATTTTAAAATCTTCCCATAAGTTATTTTCTCCTGAAAATCTTTCATCTTCAGTTTCCATCTATATTACCTCAATTTTAATCAAAATATTTGGATTTTTAATTAATGGTTAAATTGATTTTGAAATATTTAAAAGTTTCTTGATTTCCCTTTTCCATCAAAATTCGCGATAACACCACTTCTATTCTTGAATTCCCAATTTCTTCCAAAATCATTATATTTCCAGAAATGAGTATTACAGATTTTAATATCCGAATAGAACACTCCAAAGAGAGAATTTTCAAGTTTTTGAGGATTTTTTCCATCAAGTCCTGGTGTATAGGATAACTTCATTTCTCCATAAGGCATTGTAATATGAAATGTATTTCCCTCCTGCTCTAAGTTAATATCAACATATTTTATTCCCAAAACTTTTCTTAGAAGTATACTCCCAGGAATATTGTTAGTAAAATAAGGTTCTAAATATTTTCTCTGTTCTTCAGTAGTTTTATCACTTATATAAACCCCACCTTCTCCACCTTTAGTCATGACATCCATAGCTTTATTAGAATATAAATTAACTACATTAATTGCGAGCACCCCGCTGATATCCACATCCCCTATTTTACCCTCATCAAATTGAAATAATTGAAATGATTTGCAAGGTTCTTCTCGATCTCTTCCGAAATAAAATGAACAATGGCCCTCGGCTGCGCAAGCTTCATACCACACACCTTTTGAATTCCAATCAATTCTTTCTGACATTAGTTTTCACCATTCTTTATTTTAGATTTTTATATTTATTTATCAATTTTGATTTCCTATTATTTTAATTTTGCTATTCTTGTATTTAAAAAAATAGTATCTTTAAACGAAATTTGATTCCGACGAAAAAAATCTGTAATGTTTATTAACCGACAAAAAAGTAATAATAACCCCTTAATAGTTTTGTTTAAATAGGTTTCCTTTAAATCATATATTGTTCATATCCTAAGGTATGAACGTCGAGAAGAGGTATTGTTTACCTCAGTGTATTACAACCATCGGTTGATCAGTAGCGATATGAAAAGAGGTTGTGTGTAAAAGCACAATTTGAACTAAAAAGTAAGCCATTCGGTTTATATTCGGTGTTCAATACGGCCGATTCGCAAGAATTGGTGAGATTATCTCACGATAATATCGTTCATAGGATAAAAATTTATTCAATGGATTATGATTCTTTCCACGACGTAGCTCGAATTAATATATTGAGTTTTCCTTGCTCCAAGTAAGGAAACGCAGTACACGCAAGGAACACCTCTGGTATTCTTTGCATCTTCTCGTCCCTTCTTTATCTTTAAATAAGTTACCAAGATTAAATTCAAGTATTATTGAATTCATCACCTTTTACTCCCCAATTTCTAAGAATTTCCTCAGCATTTATAATAATACTCTGTATGAATTCTTTAATGGTAGTTTCCTCATTAACATGTCCAACTGCCATTGAACCAATAGCAGAATCTCTTAACTCAAGGTGGAAAATCTTTTTGTGAAATTTTTCATCAAATATGTCTTGGTTCAATACTTGCTTTTTCCATACTTCTGGAGCAGGACTTTCCTTCGTTGCCATTATCGCGCTCCCAAAACATACTGCATCAGCACCCATCGCTAACGCCGCAAGAAACCCTCTTGCATCACCAATCCCTCCTGCTGCGATAAGTGGCACCTTTAATAATTTTCTTGCCATAGTCATGTTGACAAGAGTGGTATTCTGATTCGGATTTTTAAAGCCTGTTCCTTCTAACCCTACAATTGTTACGGCATCAGCACCAGCATTTTCTGCAGATATTGCATGTTTCATTGTTGCACATTTATGAAACCAAACACATCCAGCTTCTTGCACTCTCTTTCCAATTTGAGCTGCTTTATAAGCTGATGTTGTGAAAACTTTGACGCCAGCATCGAGCGCAATATTTACAAATTCAAAATAAGACTCTTCTGATAATTCTCTTCCAGATCTTTCTCTAACCTGAGGAGGCATGATAGTAAAATTTATTCCAAAAGGTTTATTAGTCAGTTTTTTCATTTTCTCAACTTCTTCTTGAAATATTTCAGAACTGTTAAAATTTAAAGCAGTTAAAATACCTAAACCCCCGCATTTGAAAAAGCTGCAGCGAATTCAGCTCTCCCTATTATTGCAAAAGCTCCCATTATAATTGGGTATTGAAGTCCATTTATCATTTCTGTTATTCTTGTTTTCCAAATCATATTTTTCTCACTTTCAATATAATATATTTAATATTTTACTGTCCTGAAATAGAATCAACATTCTTAAAAATCTCCTTGAGCTTAATAATATCCTTCTGAGGAAGTGGTGGTCTTAAAATCGATTTGAGATTTTCTTTTAGATGTTCAAGATTTCCAGTTCCAGAAAGAATTACATGTGTTCCTGGTTCAGATCGACAGAACCGATATGCAGCATCTACTAAATTAATAGCGCCCCCTTTATGGATAAGAAATCCAAGAAGATTTGTCTTATTAATTTCGGAAGGAGTAATCTGCTCGTTTGTAATTAAATCATCGATACATTGCTTAAGCCTTTCAGGTTTACTAAGAGCAAGTCGAACAGCAAACATTATTAAGATACCAATGTTTTTTTCTATTGCTTTTTTGAGAACACGTTCACGGGCAGATTGATTTAAGATATTAAATCCTACCATCATAACATCCCATATATCATCCTCTAATGCGCGTTGTAACATATTATGCTGAGGATCTGGATTGAATCGTTCAGTAATTCCTATGAAACGTATTTTCTCTTGATCTTGCAATTCTTGGAGTATTGGGACGATTTCTGTAACAAGATAGTCATAATCTTCTAAAATTACACCGTGTAGATGATAAATGTCAATATAATCAGTATTAAGATTATTAAGGCTTCTTTCAATGCTTTTCAAAATATCTTTAGGTTTAATATTTGTCCATGTCGATTTTTTGGTTGATAGCACAAGAGTTTCACGATCAAATTCTTTAATCGCTTTTCCTACGATTTTCTCCGTTCTATAAACCTCTGCTGTGTCTATGAGGTTTATACCAGACCTAACAGCATGCTTGACTATCTCAATAGATTCTTCTTCACTTTTACCTGTTCTCAGCCCGATTCCACTTTGTCCACCACACCCTAATCCCATAACACTTACATTCAATCCTGTACGTCCAAGTATGTTGTATTCCATGATACGTTTCATTATAAAAATAATTGTTTTAGTTAAATTTGAACTAACTTTTATTTTTTTATAATGATTATATAAACTCTAATTTTTACTTTTAAAACCGTGCATTAAATACACACATTAAATTAAATAGAAATATTTAATTTTAGAATTTAATGATTAATCAAATTTACAGATGATTTAGATGGAAGGACAAGTACATTTTGAAGATTTAGATTTGAAATATGGATATTCATGTATGCCAGAAAGATTACATTATTTTACCAAGGAAGAAAATGATTTTCGAATGGAAGTTCGTAACTGGTGCCAGGATAATATTGAACCTATCGCTAATAAGATAGATAGAGAACGAAATAAAGAATTAGCCGTGGAAACGTTAAGAAAAATGAAACCATATTTAAATATTCTAATTCCTGAAGAGATAGGGGGTTTAGGGAAAGGGGTTTTATATCGTGCTATTTTTGGAGAAGAATTGACTGCATTTAGTTATGCTATCGCAACCATATTTGGGGCTTCATCATGTTTATTTGCTGCACCTATAATTGAATATGGCACTCCTGAGCAAAAAGAGAAATATCTATCAGGTATCGCTGATGGTTCAAAAATAGGAGCGATAGGAATAACTGAACCCACAGGTGGATCTGATGCTGTTGGGGGAATGAATTTAAGGGCTAAGCGGGAAGGGGATTATTATATTTTAAATGGTGAAAAATGCTTTATAACAAATGGAAGCGTATGTGATTATATCACTATGTATGCAGTTACCAATGATCAAGTAAGAAGGCACCAAGGGATATCAGCATTTATTTTTGAAACAGATACTCCTGGGTTTGAAGTTGTGAAAGATTATACATACATGGGGCGCCGAGGGATGCCTAATTCTCACCTTCGATTTACGAATTGCAAAGTCCCTGCTGAAAATTTATTACATAAAGAAAATGAGGGTGTTGAGGTTTTAATGTTTGGTCTTGATGGGGAAAGAGTATTCACTGCATCTCAATATCTTGGCTTAGCTAGAAGTGCATTTGAAGTAGCATACAAATATGCACATAGACGTGAGCAATTTGGAAAGTCGATTTATTCTTTTGAGGGTATCTCTTTTAAACTAAGTGAGATGTTTATGGGTACAGAATTAAATAGAATTGCAATCACTCAAATAGCAAGAATGCTCGATGAAGGGCACTACTGTAGAGCTTCTGTAGCTGCTGTTAAAGCGAGAATTTCTGATGCTGCGGTAAATATTACTAAAGATGCTGTACAAGTAGTTGGCGGATTGGGATATTCGGAGGAATATCCAGTAGAACGCTTTTATCGAGATGCAAAAATAGGACAAATAAGTGCAGGATCAGCAGAAATAATGAGGTTTCTTATTTCAAGAGAAATGATACGAATGTGGGGAAAATAATTATGGCTCAATTAGAGATTAGTCCATCTGATTGGAAGAAATATATAGGAAAAGAGCTTGGAACTTCTGATTGGTATGAAGTGACTCAAGCTGAAATAACAGAATATGGAAAGATAACAGGTGATATGCAATGGATTCATGTAGATCCTGAACGTGCTAAAAAAGAATCTCCTTATGGAACCACGGTTGCACACGGTAATTGGGTACTTTCTATAGCATATCCAAAATTATTTAGCCAACTGTACATACCAAACAATACAAGGATGACAATCAATTACGGCTGGAATATGATACGCTTCCCCGCACCTACACCAGTAGGCAAGCGTATTCGATTAATTGCTAAAGTAGTTGGAGTTAAGGACATTGGAGATGACTGTTATGATGTTGAATTTGATTATAAAATCTATGTTGAGGGGGAATCAAAGCCATGTTTTGTAGCTTCAAAGCTTTCAAGATTTTATTCTCTTCAAAAATAAATAAAATTGTGAAGATATCAAGAATCGAGAAATTTAATTCTTGATAAACTAATTTATTTTTTTATATCTCTCACTTTTAAAATATAATGACAAATTCTTTGGTTATTAAGTGGGATACAATTTAAAAAATCAGCTTCAGTCGTAAATTGAGGAAATATTTCACTTAAAAATCCTCTCATGTAGGGAATACATATATTTTCTTGAAAAACAGAACCTCGAGAAGGATTATGAATCCCACCTATTGGACAAAATTTTTTAGAAAATTTTACACTCACATCATAATTATTATCATTTAATTTCTTTATCGTTGGTTTTCCATTCAAGGCGGTATAGAACTGCTTTAAGACGATTTCCATATCTAATAACGACCCTCTTTCTTTATAAAATTTTCCTAACTTTGAACCAGATTTTACTGAAATGGCTTTGGGTAAATTAATTCCCCCAATATCAATCATTTCTTTAACATAAGCCTGAAAAAACTTTAAAACATCTTTATTTTTTGACATTTCTGCTGAACTTTCCTATTATAAATTTTTTAAATAA
>CAYSZJ010000183.1:0-7038 GCA_964435435.1 uncultured archaeon | reverse complement strand
CTTTTGCTAAATCTGGAAATTGACTTTTAACTCCACCACCTGCTCCACAGCACCATGCATTTTTACGATTTCTTTTCATTTCAACTAATTCAACACCAGGAATTTTGGCAACTACTTCTCTAGGTATTTCATATAAATCCATGTGTCGTCCTAAATGGCAAGGATCATGGTATGTTATTTTTATTTGTTCTGTTTTTCCTGAGTAAAAAGGAATTTTATTATTATTAATTAAATCAATTAAAATTTCAGTAATGTGTTTTACCTCAAATGGTAGGTCTTCACCTAATAATTCAGGATAATCTTTTTTCCAAGTTCGATAACATCCTGCACAAGCTGTAAACAATGTTTTAGCACCTTTATTTTTAAATATTTCAATATTGTGTTTAATAATATCAGTTAGGGCTTTTTCATGGCCAATACGTAAGGCTATAGATCCACAACACCTTTCATCTTTAGACATTGCTATTTCTTTACCCGAAGCTCTTAATATTTTCATCATACTTTTCAAAGTATCCACCTGTCTCAGAGGCATTGTACAACCACCGAAGAACATTAATTCACCTCTTTCTTTAATTTCAGGAAATTCTTTTATCCATTCAAATCGTTTTGCTTTTTCCTCCCCATATGGATTTTTCATCTCTTCATTTTCCATATAATCGATTAAACTACCATGCCTGTCAAGTGGAGCAAAACCCGCTTCAATTAAATCCTTCCTTAATGCTTCCCATACTTTAACGTGATCTATCCAATTAGAAGTTGGTAAAACGATATTTTCATTATGAGACATATGACAGACTTCGGTACAATTCCCGCATTCTGAACATTCATATACCCATTCTGCTAATTCTTTACTTAAAAGGATTTTTCCTTCTAATATACTTTTTAGAACGTTCATTCTACCTCTTGAAAAATGTATTTCAAATGCTTGCTCTCCTTTAACCTCTTTAACAGGACAAGTTAAATATCTTCCTACTGCTGGACGTATTGCAAAACCACAATCTCCACAGCCCATCTGCAAATAAGACGATTATGTCTTAATTTATACAGGACATTATGGCTTTCCATTCCTGTTTTAAATGCTTTAATTCACTCATGGTATTAAATCATCTAAATTTGATGACTTTCTCATATTATATAGTAATAATAAAAGTAAACGATCTTAAAAAATTCAATAGTATTTTTTTTAGAAGATAGTGAATTTTTTTACACTAATATATATTCTTGTTTAAAAATTGAGGGTATATTTACCACTATTAAATAAAATTAAATCTAAATTTAATAACAGTTCTACAAGGCTAAATAAAGATTTTATTGCTTCATTATGTTGCTCTTTACTTTCAAATAGCCATAGATTTTCTATTCTATTATCTTGATAATCTAGATTTATATGATGCACTGGACATTCAGTCTTTATATATTTACTATCAACTAAACATTTTTTAGAAATTTCTAAATGAGGAAATTTTGCTAAATATTGTTCCATTTTATATCTGTGTTCTAACATATATCTTCTCTGATGATCTTTTTTGTGTACAACAGGATTAACATAAGATTTAGGAACTCTAATCCAAATTCTTCCGTCGTTTTCGTCAATGATTTTTTCATAACCCCAGTCAGTCTTGCCTTTAATTTTATGTACTTTATCTCTCCAATATCTAGCTTTATCTTTTGAAATTCCACACAATTTTCCTAATCGTGAGTCTGTTAAATTAAATCTTTCATCATTTACTACTGTTTCGACCCATTTTTTGTGTTTAAAAAGGGGATTTTCTTCAGAGCAATCTAAAAATGGATCTACACAAATTTTATTCTTTATAAATTGATTGATTTGCTCTCTTACTTTCCAATCATCTGAGATATTAAACCATTCAAAATTTTTTATTTCTTTTTGCACTAAATCTAAATTCTTAAAATTTATTGGATTTTTAAGATTTTTTTCAGATAAATTACAATTGGATATCCTATAATCAAAATCATTATTTAAATAATATTTACCATTCTTGAATATAATTTGTCCAATTTTAATCAATTGGCTTAAAACATTATATAAAGTTTTTTCTCCTTTAGCATGTTCTACCTTATTCTCATAAACCCATAAATACTCAATTCTATTATCTCGAAAGTTTCTACTTATGTGATGAACTTCACATTCGATTTTTAAGTACTTTCCACCAATTAGATATTTTTGAGAGATTTCAAGTTCAGGATGCTCAGATAAAAATTTTTCCATAATATAGATATGTTCAAGTCTATAAGTTTTCTTTCTTCCTTTTTCTAATTTTAATTGTGGATGATTATAATCTTTCGGAACTCTAATATAACCCCTTCCACTTCTGCTATCAATCCAACATCCCTTTCCCCACTCATCCTTACCAATAATTCCATACTTTTTCTTTCTCCAATAATATACAGCTTCCTTAGTAATATTGCATAATTTTGCTAATTTTTTATCAGTTAATTGAAAATTTTTATCATTATAGATATATTCAATCCAATCTTTATGCATATATAAGGGATTTTCTGGTGAACAATCTTGATAAGGATTTAAATTAATCACGTTATAATCAGAATATTGATTTTTTCGAAAACTGACTTTCCAATTATTTGAAACTTTATACCAATCTATTTTTTTCAATTTATCTTTTATTTTTTTGAATTCTTCATCCATTTCTTGTGTTTTGATTTGAACCGAGTAGTTTTCTTTCAGACAGCTTTTTATTTGAGTTTTTTTGGTAAAAAGATTTGGATTATTTTTTATTTTTTATTTTTTATTTATTGAAACAACAATACTCGTTCTCCTCAAAATCATGATTTTTTTTCATATAAATATTTAATAACTATATGTTTATAAATTTTAAAATTCTTTATTTCATTTTTTATTTCATTATTTGAATACGAAAAAATAGCTCAATCATCAAATAAAGATATTTTTTAGATAGAATTTATAATAAATGAGGGTTGTAATTTATAAATAAGACCTGCTATATTTACTACAATGTCTAACGGTATCTTCTATTGTATTTAAAATAACCCAGATTCAGTTTAAAAGGTCTTTCAGGAAGGTTAAAATAGCACTTAGGACAGAATATCAAGAACATTGGATCATTCCAAAAATGTTGAGCCTGCTCTTGAGATAAAGAGGGATTAATCCTATAAAATTCTTCAAAAGTTAACAATCGATTACAATCGGAACATTTTTTCTTTTCTATATTTTCTAAAATTATTTATGAAAACGACACATTTAATAATTAAAACATCCAGACCGAAATAATTTATTAATAAACAATCGAAATTATTTGGGTGTTATGAAATTCAGTGATTATTAAAGTTATAATCTATTGATCCCATTGGTGTTCTAATTTGATTTTTTAGAAAAATTTTTAAATAAAAGGAAAGCTAGGTTATAGTAAAAATCTTAATAGTATTTATGTTCTAAAAAGGAGCGAAAAAAAATGGCAGAAGTCGTAATTGCGTTATTATCTCCCATCGCAACTTATATAGGAAAAAGGATTGTCGAAAAAATTAAAAAAAAGAACGAACAAAAAGAAATTAAAATTGATGTCAACAATCCTGATTATAATGGGACGGCAAATCATTGGGTTACGAATTTGTTTGAGCGAATTAATGAGCAGAAAGATAAAGAACTCCAATATGCATATATAGGCGATAATTTGGAGACCTCAATTGAAAAAGATAAGGATGTCTCGACTCTTAAAATGCATATCCCAAAAGTAGATCAGGATGCTATGAACGAACTTATGCGAAATAAACAATGGGCAACACAAAACGATCCTATTCATGGCAATGCGGTGTTCAATTTTGCCATCCCTCAAGTTGCTTATGCTCAAATGGCTGATGATACTCAACAAATAAAATATAAAGATTTTTCTTCAATCCCACTTAATGGAAAATATATGTTTACAGCTAAATTACAAGCACCAGATTATGAAAAAAAGGATCCTGGTGATTTCTACAAAAAAAGTGGAATATTTGAAATTCCGGTTTATTTAGAACAACCAACTACAGAATATGAGGTGTATCCTGTAACCCCTCCTGTTCCTAAAATCCCTGATTATGCCATCCAAACAAAAATTTTAAAAGATCAATCTCAATCACTCAAAACTAGTGATGAAGTCTTTGTTTTTTGTCCCTTTTGCGGCACAAGAATGCTAAGAAGCTCTAATTTAAAATTTTGTTCAGTCTGTGGGAAAGATATTGGAACACACATTAATTTTTGATTTAATCTTTTAATTACAATTTTGTGTCAAAAGAAATGGAAAATTCTGATACAATACTTAGAAAAGCTAACCAATATTATAAAGACCACGATTATAGTGAGGCTGCTAAAGCCTATTTAAAAGCAGCTCAAATTGATGTGAAAACCGATAAAAAGAAGCTCGCAGCATTAGAATTCAATTTGGCAGGAAAATGTCTAAGCAACATTGGAGATTTAAATAGCGCATTGAAGTATTATGAGAAAGCCTTAAAGATTGCTGAGCAATTGGGTGATTTTAAAGGTAAAACACTATATTTAAACAATATTGCTATGACAATAAAAGATAGCGGTGATATAGACGGGGCGTTAAAGATTTGCAAGAAAGCATTGAAAATTACCGATCAATTGGGAGATTTGAAGATTAAAGCAAGTACATTAAACAATATAGGGCTAATATTATTTATTAGAGGAGATCTCGATGAAAGTTTGAAGTATTATAAAGACGCTTTAGAGATTGCAGAAAAATTGGATGATGGTAAAAATAAGGCAATATTTTTAAACAACATTGCAATGACATTAAAAGAAAGAGGAGACTCGGACCTAGCATTGAACCAATTTAAAGAATCTCTGAAGATTGCCGAAGAATTAGGCGACTTGAAGGGAAAAGCTACGGGATTAAACAACATCGGGTAATATTACAAGATAGGGGAGATTTAGATGGGGCATTGAAATATTATAAAGAAGCCTTGGAGATTGCTGAGAAAATAGGAGATATAAAAGGAAAATCTAGGGGATTGAATAATATCGGAAGAATTCTTGATGATAGAGGGGACTTGGAAGGAGCGTTGAACCATTTTAAAGAATCTCTGAAAATTTCCGAGCAAATAGGCGATTTAAGGGGAAAAACCATTAAATTGAATAATATCGGAAAAACTTTATATAGTAAGGGAGAGCTGGATAAAGCATTGACTTATTTTAAAAAAGCTTTAAATACTGCTGAGCAGGCAGGCGGTTTAAAGGTTAAAACATTCGCGTTGAACAATATCGGAAAAATTTGTTCTGATAAGGGAGATTTGGACTCTGCTTTGAGTTATTTCAAAGAAGCTTTACAAATCTCCGAACAAATAGGAGATATAAAGGGTAAATCCCTTGCTTTAAACAATGTCGGTAAAACGTTATGTAATAAGGGAGACTTAGAAGGGGCAATGAATAATTATAAAAAAGCATTGAAGTTGATCCAAAAAGAAGTAAAGGGAAAGGAGTTAGATTTTAAAATGGGAAAGGTTGATTGCCCAAATCCTAATTGTAATAATCAAATCCAAATCAAAGTAATAGGGGAATTAAATGCTTTCATTGAAACTTGTCCATTTTGCCAGATAAAATTTTCACTTTGGATGGTTGGTCCCAGTAGTTCTAAATATATAATCAACATATTATCAGAGGACAATATAGAACTGAGGAATATTACTTCAGGAAATTTATATCTACAAGAGCAAACAGGTAAAGAAACATTAACTAGAGTTCCAGAATGGTTGTTTTATGGGGCAAAAACTAATTCTAATATTGCTAATTTGTTTGATAAGAAAGGAGATCTATTAAATGCATGTTATAATTATTTTCAAGCAGCAAGCATGTACAGGGGATTAGGATTTATTGAAACCTCAGAGAATGAGTTAAAAATACTTGAAAATTTATTACCCAATATTTCAATGGAAGATCGAGATAGATTCGCACACAAAATAAATCAACTTCGCAAACAAACTTCAGAAACTTTACGGTCTAGGGCCTTTACATATATATTTATTTCATGTCCTAATTGTGGAACTGAACATCAAATTCGAGCAAGTCTGACCACAGTAGCATATGAACTATGTTCCCAATGTAGAGCTAAATTCTCAGTTTTTTATGATAATGAAACTCAAGAATTTTACACTAATATTTTAGAGAAACCGAAAATTAAAAGGTTTAGGCAGCCTGAAAAGAGTGAGCCAGATTTGGTTAAGTTCTGTGCAAGGTGTGGACTGAATGTGGGCATTATCGCACGATTTTGCGCGAGATGTGGATTGAAAATATTGAGAGATTAAAGATATTATCTTTTTATTTTTACTTAAAGGCTTTATCATATCCTTGAATAACTGATAGTTGATCATAATTGAAAAATTGGTATATGCTACTTATAATTCACTCTAATTTGACTTATGCATTTTAATATTACTAAAAATTGAAAGGTTAATTAAAAAGACCTAATAAAACCTATTACTACTAACAAAATAAGTTGTTTGATAAATTTTTATTAGAATCTTTAGATATTATAAATCCTATTTTCTATAACTATCTGAAATGCTTTTTCTTGAATGGCTTAATCATGAAAAGAAACTGAACGAGAGCAAAAATGTACACCAGAATGTAGAGTGTTCTAAAGAAATTAAAAGTAAATTGGTGTTTTACATTTAGAAAGGAACTAGCAGGTTGGACAACATCAGAGGTAGTGTTTGCACATTAAACTGTACCATTCATTGCTAGATCACACGACACAGTACTCCAGCTAGTACTGGGATCATAAAATGTTAATTCATCACCGCCACCAATAGTTCGCCCAAATCCAAAATAAGATAGTTCTGGGGTATATTGATCTATTTGCACTCCAACATATATCTTTCCATTCTTTTTTTAAATTTTTTAATTCACTCACTTTTATTTTTCACCCCAAAAATTAAATTTCCCTCTACTCAAAATCATATTTGGGTCAAGAGTTTTTTTTATTGATTTCATTAAATTATAATATTCTTCTGAATATCCGCCTATTTCAACCATCAAACGCG
>CAYSZJ010000182.1:0-7044 GCA_964435435.1 uncultured archaeon | reverse complement strand
AAATAAGGTCACTGTTGATGTAGGCATCTCAATGGGAACACCTCATCCTATGACCGATGAGCATTATATCATGTGGATTGAATTGATCTGTAAAGGTAACTGCTATAAGAGAAAGTTTTTAAATCCTGGTGATGAGCCAAAAGCTACATTTGTTGTAGCTGATCCGGAAGATCTTAGTTCTCGGGAATATTGTAATCTCCATTTCCTCTGGCGAGGTTCATAAATTAGAGATTAATTATTAATCTTTTTTTTTATTATTTATTATAGTTTAAAATAACGAAATTTTAAGCTTTTAAAACATAATTGTTAATATCAAAATCAATTAAATTTACAATTGAAAAAGAGAAAGATGATTATATTTTTACAATTATTTGTAATTTTCTGTTTTGGAATTGTAATAATTGCTCTTTTTCGTGAAAAGACAGATTTTTTAACTTATAGTGTATTAGCTATGCTTGCAGCGGCTACCGCTACATTTCTTTTCTCACCAGTACCTCTTACTCTTGAGGATTTTGTTTCAGCAATAGATTGGCCAGTTATTTTTTTCTTAATTTCTTTATTTACAATTGTTGTTATTTTAGAAGAACAACTTATTTTTCAAGAAATAGCTCTAAGAATAACTAAAAAATTTAGTACAAATACTCGAAAATTTTTTTGGGTAATTTGCTTAATTTCGACTTTGAGTGCTGCTTTTATTGAAGACCTTTCAGTAGCAGTTATTTTTATTCCTATGATTATTAGTACAAGTGAAAAGATGAGAATTAATCCTACTCCAATTCTTCTAGGAATGACTATTTGCATTAATCTTGCCTCAACTTTAACACCATTCGGTTCAGCTGAAAATATATTAATAGCAAATAGCTTTGATCCAAATCTTTCTACCAGTTGGTTCTTTACTAATTTATCAATTTATTTTATTATTGGTACTTTACTGACTTTATTTCTATTAGATTATTTTGTTCTTAGAAAGCATTTAAATGACATTTGGGTTCCACACTGTGAAGAATATGATGAACCCTTAGAAATCCAACACATTGAAGAACATGAGTTAGTAATTTTAGAGGAATCAATTGATTCTAAGGTTTTTTATCGTAATTTAATTGCGCTGTTTGTATTTTTTATAATATTAATTCTCATTCCAAATATTTTATTTGTAGGGCTTTTAGGAATGTTATTATTTGTATTTATTAATCCGCATAGGAGTGACGCTGGTAGAAAAAAACCTGATATTTCTTATTACTTTAGAAAGGTAGATTTTAAATTACCATTCTTTTTTATAAGTCTATTTGTGCTTGTATTCTGTTTTGAAATTGTAGGGCTTATTGGAATTATTGAGGAGTTTATAGGTTTTATTACACCAGAAAATTTATTATTTTTGTGTGTTATCATTTTAGTTTTAACATCTGTTCTTTCTGGATTTCTTGATAATGTTCCAGTCACGGTGTTGTTCATCCCTGTTATACAGAATTTAATTGATCCAGCTTCAGGATTTTATTCAGCCCCTATATTAATTGCTTTTATTTTAGGGATAAATTTAGGGGGAAATTTCCTACCGCAGGGTAGCGCGGCTGATATGATGACACTTGAACTTTCTACTAAGTATTGCGTTGAAGGTATGAATTATAGGAAATTATTAAAGATTGGCGGTTTATTTGCCCTTTTACACATCGTTTTAGGAATTGGATATCTCGCATTCATTATCTTTATATACTTTTGAGGGAATTTTAATCTTGAATAAAAGTTTAGGGTATCATCTAAAATAATGACTAAGAGAAAAGCAATCATTTTGGATAGGGACGGAACTTTAATTGAAGATAAAAACTACACTTATAAAATCGAAGATTTAGAAATTTTACCTGGAGTTATTGAAGGTTTGAAGAAACTTCAAAATAATTTCATTTTCTTTATTGTAACCAATCAATCAGATATTGGAAGAGGTAATTATACGGCTAAAGAGTTTCATAATTTTAATAAGTATTTATTAAGGATATTAAGACGGGAAAAAATTGAAATTTTAAAAACCTATTTTTGTCCTCATTTAAAAAAGGATAATTGCGAATGTAGGAAACCAAAAACAAAATTTATTGATGAAATCATCAATGAATTCAATGTTAATATTAAAGAGTCATGGATGATTGGTGATCATCCATCTGATATACAATTTGGGATGAAAGCGGGTTGTAGAACAATTTTTCTTACAACTGGTCATGGTGATAAACATCTAAATGAATTAGAATCTCTTAGGATAAAACCAACAATAAAAAGTAATAATTTTTTAGGAGCAGCGAAAGAAATTTTAAAAATATTTGATCAATAAAACTATATCTTCTATGCCCTATTTCTTAACTTTAATAAGCGATTATTAGAAAAATTTAGAATACTACTAATTTATTATAATTAGAAATAAGAATATATTTGATTACCTCTCCATGTTCTTTAAGAAGTTAAATAATGCTAGTTTATGGGATAAAATTCAAAAATTAAGAGAACTGATTAAGGCAGAAAAATATTTTAATTAAAGAACATGTTGGAATTGTAGTAAAGATCTGAATATTTACGATTTTCTAAGTGATAATGTTAACTTCACTCCCGAATATATTTTAAAATTATGGCAAACTCCGATTTTAGAATTTCATTGCTGTGAATGCTTTAGATATCTTAAAATCCATGAATTAAAGAAAATTGAGCAAGAATTAGATAAAAGAGACTGTTTATATTGTGAAACTCCAATAGATATATACAAATTTAGTAAATTCCATAATTATTTGAAAATTCATGAACTAAGAAATCTGTGGTTAGATACTAATTTCAAAATATTCTGTGATAACTTATGCGCGCAAATATTATAAAACGTACTACGACTTTCTTAAAAAAAAGAAATTGAAAAAACAGAACCAATTAAAGAATAAAAATTAAATAAAAAATATATAAAATAGTAAGATGTAATTTTAACCTCGCTTTTTTCCAAGATAAGGCATAGCATGCTCATACCTTTTCATAACAAATCGAGAAATAACAATTCTTTGAATCTCACTTGTTCCCTCATAAATTTGGTATAATTTTGCATCTCTAAATAGTTTTTCAACCGGATATGTTCTCAAATAACCATAACCTCCAAAAATTTGAACTGCTTCTGTTGTTACATTCATAGCAACGTCTGATGCGAAAGCTTTGGCAATTGAGGAACTCAAATTATTATCCATGCCTTGATCTGCTTCCCACGCAGCTTTATATGTCAATAAACGTGCAGCTTCAATATCCTTATACATATTTGCTATTTTTTGCTGAATTACTTGATAATTTCCAATTGGTCTTCCAAAAGTTTCTCTCTTTTGAGCATAATCAATAGAATATTCCATTGCAGAACGAGCACATCCTACTGCAAATGCACCAATAGCCGGACGGGTATGAGCAAAAGTTTGCATGGCTAAAACAAATCCTCTTCCTGGTTTAGCAAGAATGTTTTCTTTAGGGATTCTAACATCTTTTAAGCCTACTGATACAGTATTTGATGATCTTTGGCCTAATTTAGGAATATGCTTTCCTAATTTTACTCCTTCACTTTTAGTATCTACTATAAAAGCTCCAATTCCTTTATGTTTTTTTTCTGGATCAACTGTTGCAAATACAGAAATATAATCAGCAAATCCTCCATTAGTAATCCAGAACTTATTCCCATTTAAAATAAATTCATCTCCATCTTTTTCCGCTTGACATTTCATTCCCGCTACATCAGAACCCATCGTTGGTTCAGAAGTTGCAAATGCAATCAATTTAAACTCATTAATTAATTCAGTCAAAATCCTTTGCTTCTGTTCTTCATTTCCATCTATGATTATTGGTTCTGCACCAAGATTATTATCAAAAACAGAAGTTGCGATCCCAGGACAAGCAGATGAGATTTCTTCAACCACAATACAAGCTTTTACTAAGCCATAACCAGGGCCTCCATATTTTTTTGGAATGCTCAAGTTTAATAATCCTTCTTCCCAAGCTTTTTTAATAACAGGTAAAGGAAATTCTTCTGATTCATCATACTTTCTTGCAACTGGTAAAACCTCCCTTATTGCAAATTCTCTTGCTTTTTTTTGTAAAGCTTTCTGTTCTTCTGTTAAAATGAAATCCATGTTGTTTGACCTCTTATTACCCCATTTTTTCAATTAGCTTGTCTACAATTTCTTTAAAGTCTAAATCTTCTGGTTTTGGTACAAATTTAATTTCAATTGTTTCTTCCATAACATCTATTTTAGCAGCTTTCATTAGTTCTACAATTTCTTTTACAGCACCTCCACCCCAACCATAGGAACCAAAAGCTAATCCAACCTTATTCATAGGTCTTAAGCCTTTTTGATATGATAAATATTCTGCTACACTTGGATATAATCCATTATTCAAAGTAGGGCTCCCCACTACGATTGCTTTTGCTTTCATGGCTTCTGTTATTACATCTGAATAATCTGCACTAATTAATCGATACCTTTTTACCGGAATTCCTCGATGCTTGATCTCCTTAGTTAAAGCTTTAGCAATTTTTGCTGTACTTTCCCACATTGTATCATATACAATTAAAACACTTTTTTCATCAATTTCTCCTTTACACCATTTAGTATATTTATCTAAGATTTCTGGAATATGTTTCCTCCAACAAACACCGTGGGATGTGCATATAATATCGATTGGTAAGGCACCTACCTTAGGTAAGGCTTTTGCTATGAGTCCAGAAAGATGAAGTAATATATTAGCATAATATTTTTCTGCCTCTTGAAATATTTCAGCTATATCATTTTCATCATCCCAATGCTTAGAAGTGGCATAATGCTGACCAAATGCATCATTAGAAAATAGAACATTTTTACCATTATCATCTGTCATAAAAGAAACCATAGAATCTGGCCAATGAATCATTGGAATAGGTACAAATGTAATTTTCTTTCCATTCCCTATATCTAACGTATCACCTTCTTTTACTGCCCTAATTCTGTTAAATATATCTTCTTCAACCTCCTCATGAAAATGGGCTTTTAGAGCATCAACCCCTCTTTGAGATGCAATTAATTCTGCGTTTGGAAGATGTTTGATAATCAATGGAAATGAACCAGAATGATCCATTTCAACATGATTAGTGATAAAGTAATCGATTTCTGAAGGATCACAAATTTCTTTGATATTTTTTAAAAAATATTCAAAACATGGACGTTTGACTGAATCGATTAATACTGTTTTCTCGCTTTTCACTATGTAAGCATTATAACTGCTCCCTCGATGCGTAGAATATCCATGAAAATTCCGAACTTCCCAATCTACATATCCAACATAGTAAATATCTTTCATTAATTCTAAATGAGTAATTTCAATTTCACCTATATTTATTAGGATTTAATAGTTATTTCTTAATATTAATTTGAATCAAGTTAAAAACTTATATTCTATTTATTATAATTTTTTAGAAATAAGTCAATGAAAAAAAAAATAAGAAAGAGAAATAATTTATTGGTTATTCACTTCTCTTTGAAGATGTTGCCAAAACTCTAAAACCTAAAGGATTAGAATCCAAAAGAGGAAAAAGCTTAAAAAATTAACTTTAATTATTAATTTCTCTCATTTTTTTGACTAATCCTACTATAGGACATCTATTTAGTTTTTCGCATAAAGGGGTTACTGCTGAAGCGCTAGCAGTAAGACAAACGAATTCTGTCAAAAATAATTTATCTATCTCCTCATTTAGCCCATCTATATCTCCATCTACTTCTTTAAGAGCATTTGGTAAATAAATTGTCATCGTACCAAAAATTGATACAGATGCCCTTCTTTTCGGAAAGAGGTAATGAGTGCCAGTTGAAAATCTAAAATTTTTAATAGAAGATCTATTTTCTAAGACAGAAATTGCCATTCTTTTTAAAACAAATTTGTGTGTAATTTGTTTTAATAGTGAGAGATTTGTTATAAAAACCCATCTCTCTCCCACCATTTTTGTAGATCATGACACGGATTTTTATAACGAAAAAAGAAATGTCAGAAAAAAAGAACTATCTGGCCGTAAATAAATTATAAATAAATCAGAAATAGAAATCAAACAATTAAAAAAAATTAAAAAGCAAAATTAATTTATTCTTATTCAATTTTTTCAAACATATCCTTTCCTACGCCACAAACAGGGCAAGTCCAATCATCTGGTAAATCTTTAAAATTAGTACCTTCAGCTTCTTCATCATACACGTATCCACAAGCTTGACATTCCCATTTTCCCATATTTTATTCCATCTCGTTCTGTTTATTGATTTCATTTAATTTAAATTGAAATTATATTAAAAATATTAATTTAATATTTTATAAAGATATATACTTTCGAAGATTTAGAAGCTTAAAATTATAAAGAAAAATATTAACTGGGTTGTTGTTTTTTCACAAAAAATTTTTTTGAAGAACGACACTTAGGACATCTAAATTCTTCCTCATCTAATTCTTCAAAAGGTATATCTTTCTCTTGATAAATATAATTACATCTTTTGCATCGATAAATTGAAATTTTTCATCAACTCTACTATAATTTAATTAGGAATTATTCTTTTTCTTGAATCCTTCTTTAGGTCCATTACAACCTGGACATTTAAAATCATCTGGTAGATTTTTAAAGAGAACATTCATTTTAGCCTCATCATATTCTTTACCACAGTTAAAACATATAAAAATATAAAGTTCTAGTAATGTTCTTAGTTCCTCCTTAGTTACCTCTTGTTCCATCTTATTATACACAAAAGATATAGCTTTATTTTCACCGAATAATATAGCTCCTTTAAGTTTGCCTTCTTTTAATATAAGCTTTTGATAGCAGCAATCTTTTTTATCAGCTTTTTTTAAGATCTCCCAACCTCCACCTTCTTCCTTAGTAGGATCTATAATTCCTATTGAAGTTAATTCTAAACCTACTATTTTAAGCGTACTTTTCGGAGTAGTTCCTTTATAATCAACTTTTTTTAATCCAAGTACAGAAGCAGCTACTATTTTTGATTGTTCCATACATGCTGGAATAATACCCCAAATTTG
>CAYSZJ010000181.1:0-7117 GCA_964435435.1 uncultured archaeon | reverse complement strand
CGAAAAATATAAAAATTGATGAATAAAATGGGAAAAACCTTAACTGAGAAAATATTAGAACAGCATCTAATTGAGGGAGAATTAGATAAAGGAACAGATATAGCAATCAAGATTGACCAAACTCTCACACAAGACGCTACAGGAACTATGGCATACCTCCAATTCGAAGCAATAGGAATACCACGAGTACAAACAGAATTGTCTGTAAGTTATGTTGATCATAATATTTTACAAACAGACTATAAAAACCCTGATGATCATAGATATTTACAGAGTGTCGCTGCTAAATATGGGCTTTATTTTTCGCGTCCTGGTAATGGAATATGTCATCAATTGCATTTAGAACGATTTGCAAGACCTGGAAAAACATTACTCGGTTCAGATAGCCATACTCCAACAGCTGGTGGTGTAGGGATGATTGCTATTGGAGCAGGGGGTCTTGATGTTGCGGCTGCAATGGCTGGAGAACCCTTTCGCCTGAAAATGCCTAAAGTTGTAAATGTATATCTAACAGGAAAATTACCAGACTTCGTTTCAGCAAAAGATGTTATCTTAGAAGTTTTACGGAGAATAGGAGTAAAAGGAGCAGTAAATAAAGTCTTGGAATATACTGGCCCAGGTATAAAAACCTTAACTGTTCCAGAACGGGGAACAATAACAAATATGGGAACTGAAACTGGAGCTACTACCTCATTATTTCCTTCAGATGAGATTACTAAGGAATTTTTAGAAGCCCAAGAGAGAGTGAATCAATGGATCCCATTAGAACCAGATAAAGATGCTGTGTATGATGAGAAAATTGAGATAAATCTAAGTGAAGTTGAACCTCTTATTGCTCTTCCTCATAGTCCAGGAAATGTGAAAACTGTCAAAGAGGTCGAAGGATTAAATGTGGACCAAGTCTGTATTGGAAGTTGTACAAATTCATCTTTAAGGGATCTGAAAGTGGTAGCGAACATTTTGAAAGGAAAAACTATTAGTGAACATACTGTTCTTACTGTCTCACCAGGTTCTCGTCAAGTAGTAAATCATATGGTTAAATCTGGAGAAATGGTATATTTAATAGAAGCAGGTGCTAGAATTCTTGAAAATGCTTGCGGTCCATGTATCGGTATGGGTCTCGCACCAAAGAGTGACGCAATAACATTACGAACTTTTAATAGAAACTTTCTCGGTAGATCAGGTACAAAAAGTGCTCAAGCATATCTTGTTAGCCCTGAAACTGCTGCGGTATCTGCTAATGAAGGGAAAATTACAGATCCAAGAAGCTTTGGAAAATTACCGAAATTTGAAATGCCTAAAAAATTCTTAGTAAATGATAATATGATAATACCACCATTACCTCCAGAAAGAGCAAATTCAATTGAAATTGTAAGAGGTCCAAATATTAAACCTTTACCTGAATTTAATCCATTACCAGATAAATTAGAAGGAGAAGTGCTTCTTAAGGTTGAAAATGACATAACAACAGATCATATTATGCCTGCTGGTGCAAAAATTTTACCCCTAAGATCTAATATTCCAGAGATTAGCAAGTTTGTATTTAATGTAGTAGATGAAACATTTCATGACAGATCCTTAGGTAAAGGAGGAGGTTTTATTGTAGGTGGTGAAAACTATGGTCAGGGATCAAGTAGAGAACATGCTGCAATTGCCCCCAAATACCTAGGACTCAAAGCAGTAATTGTAAAATCATTTGCTAGAATCCATCTAGCCAATCTGGTTAATTTTGGAATTGTTCCATTAACCTTTGTTAATAAAGAAGACTATACATATGTTGATCAAGGCGACAGTTTTGAGATCGATTTAACCACACTAAAAACTGGGAATGTAATTTTAAAAAATCTTAATAGAAACATTGAAATTCCGTTAACCCACTCCTTAAGTGAAACGGAGATTGAAGTATTAAAAGTCGGAGGAAAACTTCCTCACATAAAACAAAAACATGCTACCTAAACAATTAGATTTTTTTTATTTTAATTTAATAGAGTTTTATGTCTGATAAAGAATACCTCTATGATCCAAAGAAGCGATTTTCTTCAAGAGTGGAAAATTATATTAAATATAGACCAAGATATCCATATAAAATTATTAAATTTCTGACTAAAGAAAAGAAATTACTAAAGAGCTCAACAATTGCAGATATTGGTTCAGGCACAGGAATTTTGAGCGAGCTTTTTTTAAAAAATGGGAATTTTGTATATGGTGTGGAACCAAATCCTGATATGAGAAGCGCTGCTGAAAAATTTTTACAGGCATACACTAACTTTAAAAGTGTTAATGGTTCTGCTGAAAATACAGGTTTAACTAAAAATGGTGTAGATTTAATAACAGCAGGTCAAGCATTTCATTGGTTTGAAGTAGAAGAAGCTCGAAAAGAATTTTTACGGATACTTAAACCTAATGGGTGGATAATATTAATTTGGAATCGTAGAAAAAAACTCACTAACGAATTCCTAAAAGATCATGAAAAACTGCTTTTAAAATATGGAACAGATTATAAAGTTATTGAAAAGAAGAAGCTTGATTATGATAAATTCTTTGGAGTTACCAAGTTAGAGAAGAATTATAAAAAAATAATATTCGATAATTATCAAGTTCTTGATTTTAAAGGTTTGAAAGGACGATTACTCTCAACTTCATATATTCCTTTAGATGACCATCCAAACTATAATAATATGATATCTGATTTAAGAAAAATATATGAGAAACATGAAAAAAACGGTATTATTAAGTTTGAATATGAAACAGAAGTCTTCTATGGGCAATTAACATAGTTTTAAAAAAAAACACAGATTTTCTTTATGAAATAAATAGCTAAAGGATTAACAATCGTGAAAATATTTTTAGATTTTTATACGCTATCACATTAAAAGTTCCACTATAATTACGGTTAGATATCTTTAATTCAATTTCAGACATCCTAAACAAATAAATTATGTAAATATGTTTAACTTTTTATAAAATAGAATTTTTTAAGAATTACACATAATAAATGACTTAAAGGAAAGAAAAATGCCAATAATTTCGATTGAAATTAATGGAAAGATTAAAACTCCAAGGATTGATCCCTCGTGTTGGGTTTCAGAATCAGCGTGGATAATTGGTGATGTTACGATTGGTCCAGAAAATGTTGTTTATCAGGGAGTAATAATACGAGGAGATTTTGCCAAGATTGAAATTGGGGAAAAAAATGTTTTTCAAGATGCTTGTATTATTAATACTGCCGAAGGGTTTAATACCCATATCGGTGATAATAATTTAATAGGATTTGGAGCTATAGTTCACGGAGCGACTGTTAAAAACAACACTGTTATTGGCATTCAATCAGTATTGATGATTAATGTCATAGTTGAAGATGATGCAATGGTTGGAGCCACTTCTTTTGTTGGTATGGGGAAAAAAGTTTCTGCTGGGCAGAAATGGATTGGTCGTGAATTAAAAGGCGCAAACACTCAAGGAAAAATGTGGGAACTCGGAAGGCAATCGTGGCGTAAAATGGGGCTTATAATGAAAGAACAAAAAGAAAAACCCTAGTTCCTTTTAATTTTCCTATTATTTTTTTTAAACTATTTTTATTATCGATGAGACTCAATATTGATTGTATTATCAGGTCTATATTATACTTTTTTTATAAAACCTTTTCTTTCTAACAGTTTAAGAAATTTCTGAACTTCACTTGGATAAAAGAAATGTTGAAATTCTAGTGTTAGTATAGCGCAAATCATTTTAAGGTTGAGTGAAAGGCCTACTAAATTGAAGATTTCATGTAAATCTCCAAACCAAAGATCAGGGGGTTCAGGTACTTTTATATTGTTATATTGAATTGATGTTACAATAGGCAGCAAATCAACTAGACTTTTAAGACCTTTCACGATTAGAGACCATTTATCTCTTAAAAAACTAGGCTCTTCAATAGCTATTATATCAATACCAGCTTGTTTACATAAGTTAATCCAAAGAGTTTTTTGGTTATGGTGCCAGTCATTTAATTCCTCATGTTTTAATTTTACAAATTCATTTTCAAGAAAGTTTGAAGTATCATATCTTTTTAATGATTCTAAGATATTTTTTTCATAATAGATTGCTGCATCTATTAATGCTTCTCCTAATATTGCGGTTTCTTCCTTCAAAATTTTGTTTTTAGTAGATATTGAGTTATAAAAGTTTAGTAAATTTTTTTTAACATTACCTAACCTTTGATAAAAATTTTCTTCTAAAATTGGCCATATACTATATAATGATTTCCCATCTAATGTGGTAAAGACATAACTCGTACAAAGAGCAATTCCGATAACTCGTTGCATCTCTGTAGAATCAACATTTTCAATTGTATCAAGGGAACTGTGCCATAGCGGATCTGGGTGCCCAAACATCATGCTAGGAATCGCAATTGCATTATCTGCAAATACTTGTTGATCGCTTCCTCCTGAAAAGGGAAGTATGCGGTATCTCATTGGTACATTAGTTCCATTTACTGCTATTCCTTTTGGATGATCTGCTATTTTTTCTGTGAAATATCGAAGTATATCATTCAAAATTGAAGCTCTTGAATATGGAGCAAGAGAAACTTCGCATGGTTCTCCAATCTTCATTGGATGCTCCCCAATCATATCTAAATTAAGATTAAATAAAGCATTTTTGACTTTTTTCTCATGCTCCTTAGCCCATGGCCACGTGCCATCAAATTCAGGAACCCAAAGAAATCTCAAAGTACGTTTTGGTGCGGGTAATATATTTTTTTTAATAAGAGTTGTCAAAGACCGAGCAAGTTCTATCAATCCTGCGGATCCACTTGCATTATCATTTGCTCCTGCTTTTGGATGACAAATATGTGCTGTTAAAATGACTTCTTCTTGTGGAATCTCAGTGCCATGAATAGCAGCAGATATAACCTCTAGATCCCCTTCAAAAAGTTTAGCATCAATTTTGGCATGTATCTTTACAATGCCTTTCTTCAAAAATTCTTTTAAATACATAGCTTGTTCGTAAGTAATACTAAATCCAAATGTTGTTTTTTCTAATATCTCCTTTTTAGCTGGAAATCTGCTATATATAGTCATACCACGATATCCTGCTGCTCTTTTTGGGTTTGGATATATTATAATTCCTATTGCTCCTTTTGTAATATAAAAAGGAGGTACCATTAACTTTGGCGCTTCCATTAAGACAATTTTACCATTTACATCTTTTCCTTCATAATCTTTTTCCTGGATGCCTTCTCCTACATCTATTAATTCTGTTGTGACATCACAACTCTTAGAATGTACTAATACACACATAGGTATATCTCTATACTTGCACAGTAATTCTTTATTTGGTTCGACTAACCATAATTCTCCTGAATTAATTTCCCATCCAAGTGGAGCTATCCATTCCCAAGATTTAGATTTTCCGTCTGCAGGGTATTTATGAATTTTTATTTCTCCTAGACCATATTTTTTTAGTTCCTTTATTACTTGATCTACAATTTCATGATAATCTTTAGATCCCCTCATT
This sequence comes from uncultured archaeon, assembly GCA_964435435.1. Taxonomy (GTDB): domain Archaea; phylum Asgardarchaeota; class Lokiarchaeia; order Sigyniarchaeales; family SOKP01; genus Loki-b32. The sequence goes on along the minus strand of CAYSZJ010000181.1, from coordinate 1,618 downwards.
CGATGATATTGAGAAATTCGTGACACCCAATCCCACGCATTTTTACCACTCACCTCATTTAAAACATTTTCAATCAATTTAGGTAAATTTTTCATAATTTCACCATATTCATACCATTTTCTTAGGGTCTAATAACTCATCTAAATTATCTATTTTTAAACCTATTTCTTTAATAACTTCTCTAATTGTTTTTCCTTCTTTAAAGGCTTTTTGAGCTATATCAGAAGACTTATCATATCCAAGTATAGGAGTTAATCTTGTTACTACCATAAGTATTCGCTCTAATTGGTACTCAATTCGTTCTTTATCGACTTTTAAGTCTCTTAAACAATAATTAATAAATGAGTTAATTCCTCCAATTAAGATTTCAATTGATTCAAGTAAATTTGATATCATAACAGGTTTACACACATTTAAATCTAAAATACTACCATAAGCTTCTCCAAATGAAATAACGGAATCATTTCCAATTACTTGAAGACAAACCTGTATTAATGCTTCAGATTGAGTTGGATTTACTTTACCCGGCATTATTGAGGATCCTGGCTCATTTTGGGGCAAAATTAATTCTGATAATCCTGCCCGAGGACCACTTCCCATCCACCGAATATCATTTGCCATTTTTAAGAGGGATAAAGATAATAACCGCAATGAGGCACTAACTTTAACTATTGTATTGTGTGATGCAATTCCTTCAGCTTTTACTGGATTAAGTTTAAGAGGTAAGTCTGCTAATTTAGAAAGATAAGAAATTGTAAGTTTTGCAAAATCTTTAGGAGCATTTAATCCTGTTCCTAATGCTGTACCACCAATAGGAATATAATAAAGTTCATTACAAGTATATCGTAATCTTTCTATACTAGTTTCCATTTGCTTTTTGTAAACTTCAAATTCTAATGATAAAGGTATAGGAATAGCATCTTGTAAATGTGTTCTTCCTACTTTAACTATATTTTTAAACTCGGTGATTTTATTGTCTAATTCCTTTATTAGTTTTTCTAAAGTGAATAACAATTTTTGAATCATATGTAAAGTAGATATATGCATAGCACTAGGAATAACGTCATTTGAGGATTGTCCTTTATTTATATGATCGTTAGGATGGATTGGATGTTTTTTACCCACAGGAAAACCTAATATTTCATTAGCTAGGTTGGCTAAAACTTCATTCATGTTCATATTAGTTTGAGTTCCTGAACCTGTCTGAAAAATATCTATTGGAAATTGATCAAAAAATTTATGTTCCTCTAAAATTTCGTTGACTGCCTGAAGAATTGCGTTTCCGTTTTTTTTATCAATCAAATCTAATTTCAAATTTGCTAGTAAAGATGCTTTTTTTACCTGAGCTAATGAGATAATAAATATTTTGGGAAACTTCTTTCCACTTATTTGAAAATTCTCTATTGCTCTCTGAGTATTAATACCCCAATAAGCATTACTCGGGACTTCCACCTCCCCTAAGACATCTTTTTCAATACGAAAACTCAAATTTAATCATTTTATAAACTTATATTCAATAATGTAATTAGACAAAAAACAATAAAAAAAGTTTATATTAATATTGAATAAAATCGAGAGGAATTTTCTCTTAAATTATAAAAGATACATAATTTAAATA
>CAYSZJ010000180.1:0-7160 GCA_964435435.1 uncultured archaeon | reverse complement strand
AATACTTAAAGTCTCATCTTTGATATTTTGATTTTTTGATAAAAAATGTAAAGGAGCTACCTTCTTCAGTTGACCTTTAATATCTTCGTAAAATTTATAAGAAGAATATTTAATTTCTGACAAATTATTCGTAATTTCTGTAAATATTTATGATAAAACTATACTAGATTAAGAATTCTTTATTTTATAATAGAAGGAGAGGGGTGGTTAAATGAAAAAAGTTGGATTACAGTTCCTATATAATATTATCCTACCTAATTTTTTGAGTAGGCTGTGGTATTTTTCTCTTTATATAACCAAAGGGCAAGACAGCTAGTAAAAAGTAGTTTCTTTACCTGCAGGCCAGGCTCCCGATTTTTTACACCATGGAATATGTCCATGTAGGATTAAGCCAAAATATCCAAAACTCATATTTAAGGAATATAAGTGTTAAATTATAATTATAATTTCTTATAACATAAAAAGAGAACGTCATAAGAAAAATTCTACAAGCATAAAAATTATAGCTACAAATTTTTAAGGTTTAGAAAATAAATTAGGAAATGATAATGAAAATACCATTTAAAATTGATTTGAAAGGTAAAACAGCTGTAGTTACTGGTGGAGCGGGTGAATTATGTGGACGTTTTTCAGAAGCTCTTTCAGAATGTGGAGCAAAAGTTGTTATAATTGACTTAAAAAAAGATGCTGCCGATAATCTAGCAAAAAAAATTAATGGAAATGGGGGAACTGCCATAGGAATTGAAGCAAATGTGCTAGATCTTAAGAGTTTACTGAAAGCTGAAAATACAATAAAAAAAGAATTTGGTTTATGTAATATACTCATCAATGGAGCTGGTGGAAATCATCCAAAAGGAACTACATCAAAAGAGTTTCTGTCTATTGATGATTTAAAAAATGAAGAAAAAGATCTTATTACTTTTTTCGATTTAGACCAAAAAGGGATCGAATTTGTATTTGATTTGAATTTTATTGGCACACTACTTCCTACTCAAGTGTTTGCTAAGCATATGATAAATCAGAAAGGTTCCATAATTATTAATATTTCATCTATGAATGCATTTAAACCATTAACTAGGATACCCGCTTATAGTGGAGCAAAAGCTGCTGTTAGTAATTTTACTCAATGGCTTGCAGTTCACTTTTCAAAAGTAGGTATACGTGTAAATGCAATTGCTCCTGGATTTTTCTTGACAGAACAAAACCGCGCTCTTTTAACCAATAAAGATGGTTCTTTTACAAAAAGAGCAGAAAGAATTTTGGATCATACACCAGCGGGACGATTTGGAAAACCAAAAGAATTATTAGGAACCCTTCTTTGGCTTGTAGATGAAAAAGCATCTGGATTTGTTAATGGAATCATCATTCCTGTTGATGGCGGATTTTCTGCGTATTCCGGAGTATAAGAGTTTAAAAAAGTTATTAGAAATGAATTAAAAATAAATAAGGTTATGTAAAGATGGAAATGACATTTAGATGGTTTGGAGAAAATGATCCTATACCTCTTGAATATATTAGACAGATCCCGAATGTAACTGGTATTGTTTCAGCTTTATATGATGTTCCTGTGGGAGATATATGGCCTGTTGATAAAATAGACAAGCTTAAAAGAACTATTGAAGCAGCAGGATTGAATTTCTCTGTTATTGAAAGTATACCTGTGCATGAAGATATTAAACTCGGACTCCCAAATCGCAATGAATTAATAGAGAACTATTGTCAAAGTATAATGAATATAGGTTCCCTTGGAATAAAGATTCTTTGTTATAATTTCATGCCTGTGTTTGATTGGTTTCGTACTGATTTGGCAATGGAAAATCCTGATGGTTCTAATTGTTTAAGCTACGTTCATAAAGAATTAACAAATATAGATCCAAAGAAAGGTTCTTTAGAACTCCCTGGATGGGCTACCCATTATACAAAAAAGGAACTGAATGATCTTTTGGACGCTTATTCTGAAATTAATGAAGAAGACTTATGGTCCAATCTAGAATACTTCCTAAAAAGAGTTGTTCCAGTTGCTGAAGAATCTGGAGTAAAAATGGGAATTCATCCAGATGATCCTCCTTGGTCAATCTTTTGTCTCCCTCGTATAATCACTAATGAAAAGGCATTAGATCGTTTAATCAAGATTAAAAATAGTCTCTCAAACGGTATTACTTTCTGTTCTGCATCACTCGGTTTAAATTCAAATATTGATTTAGCCAGTTGCATCCGAAAGTATGGGAATATGGATCGTATTCCCTTCGCTCATTGTCGAAATATTAACAAAACAGGAAAATTTGACTTTCATGAAAGTGAACATCCTACTGAGTTTGGAGATGTTAATATGTACGAAGTAATAAAAGCTTATATTGAAATTGGATTTAAAGGAGCTATGCGTCCTGACCATGGAAGGATGATATGGGGTGAATCCGGCCGTCCTGGTTATGGATTATATGACCGTGCTTTGGGTGCTATATATCTTATAGGTCTTTGGGAGGGAATAGAAAAAAGTATCCAAACTACAATAGAGACAAATGGAGGTTAGACAAATGAAAAAATTTATGGATGAAAATTTTCTTTTACAGACAAAAACAGCAGAATATCTTTATCATGTGCATGCAAAGAAAATGCCAATATGTGATTACCATTGCCATTTACCAGTGGAAGATATTGCTGAAGATATTTGTTTTGATAATTTAGGACAGGTATGGCTTGCTGGAGATCACTATAAATGGCGTGCTATGCGCAGCAACGGCATAGCTGAGAAATATTGTACTGGTAATGCCACTGATTATGAAAAATTTGAGAAATGGGCAGAAACAGTTCCAATGACAATTAGAAACCCCCTTTACCAGTGGACTCATTTAGAGCTACAAAGATATTTCAACATTACTGATTTATTAAATCCTAAAACCTGTAAGAAGATTTATGATCATTGCTCTGCATTATTAAAAACATCAGAATTCTCCGTCCGCAATCTACTCATTAAAATGAATGTAAAGGTAGTTTGCACAACAAATGATCCAATTGATTCACTTGAATTTCATAAAAGAATCAAGAATGATGGATTCAAAATTAAAGTACTTCCAGCATTTAGACCAGATAAAGCAATGCTTGTAAATAATAAAGTCATATATAAAAATTACATCCACAAGTTAAGCGAAGTCTCAGATATTGAAATAAAGGATTTCACGAGTCTAATGGATGCAATCGATGTACGTCATAACTATTTTCATACTAATGGATGTCGAATTGCTGATCACGGGATTGAATTTTTCCATATTCAAAATTATACAGATACAGAAATCGAAAAAATAACTTCTAAAGTTCTTTCAAATCAAGAATTAACTGAAACTGAAATATCTAAGTTTAAATCTGCATTTCTTTACGAAATTGCAAGATTAAATCATAAGCGTGGTTGGGTACAACAATTCCATATTGGAGCGTTCCGTAATACCAACACTCGTTTATATAATCAACTTGGGCCTGATATAGGATGTGATTCGATAGGAGACTTCACTCAGGGAGAAAACATGGCTAAGTTTTTAGATAATCTTGATCAATCAAATGAACTCACAAAAACAATTCTATATAATATAAATCCACGAGATAATGAATTATTTGCAACTATGATTGGAAATTTTCAAGATGGTTCTTCTCCTGGAAAGTTGCAATTTGGTCCAGGTTGGTGGTTTTTAGATCAAATAGATGGGATGACTAAGCAAATTAATACATTATCTAATATGGGATTATTGAGCAGGTTCATTGGCATGACTACAGATTCTAGAAGCTTTCTATCATTTCCAAGGCATGAGTATTTTCGCCGAATACTATGCAATTTAATCGGAATTGATGTTGAAAATGGAGAAATTCCATCTGATATGGACCTACTTGGAGAAATTGTCGAAAATATTTGTTATAACAATGCAGTTAATTATTTTGAAATATAATTACTTATTATTTTCAGAATTTACTGAATAATAGAATAAGTCAGATGAAATTACCAAAATATTCAATAGGGACTGGAGATCGGTTTGGTCAGCAAGGAAAGGCTTTACTAAAACCAATAATGAAAGCACAAGAAATTGGTGTAGATATTGCAATCGTGTGGAATAAATCTTATAGAGAGCACATAATTACTAAAACCACCCCTGCTGATGTTTTACAAGAAGCTCAAAATGCAGTGAGAAATTTAGGATGGAAAGGTGAATACTATATCGACGCAGATCACGTAGGACTCTCAAATGTTGATTTATTTATTGAATCAAGTAATTTTTTTACTATAGATGTTGCAGAGTTCATTGGTAAAAGAGTTACTGATGACGAGATAAACTTATTTTACGAAAAATATCAAAAGTTTTCTGGAATGTTATCTCTTCCAAACATTAAAGAGCCTTTAAACATAACTAAGAAAAACTTAAGAAAAATAGCAGAACACTATCTTTTAGCTATTAAAGAAGCAAAAAAAATTTATCGCAGAATTGAGGAGAAAAAAGGTACAGATAATTTTGTAGTAGAAATCTCAATGGATGAAGCGGAGCACCCTCAAACCCCTGTTGAACTCTTATTTATACTAGCTGCTATCGCAGATGAGAACATTCCTATTCAAACATTTGCACCTAGATTTTCTGGAAAATTCAATAAGGGTGTAGATTATGAGGGAGATATTAAACAATTTGCTAAAGAATTCGAGATATTTTTAACTGTGATTCAATTTGCAATAAAGGAGTTCTCCTTACTTGATAATTTAAAGCTAAGTATTCATTCTGGAAGTGATAAATTCTCAATTTATGATATTATTAATAAAGCTATTAAAAAATATAATACTGGTGTTCATATAAAAACATCCGGAACTACATGGCTTGAAGAAGTAATTGGTTTAGCAGTGGGAGGAGGTGATGGACTAGAAATAGTTAAAGAAATCTATAATATAGCATACAATCGCTTCGATGAGTTGTGTGCACCATATGAAAATGTTATAGATATCAATAAAGATGAATTACCTCATCCTGAAGTAGTAAACAACTGGACTAATGAAGAATTTGTCAAAACTTTACATCATGATTTATTATGTCCTAATTATAATCCGAACTTCAGACAATTACTCCATATAGCATATAAAATTGCGGCTGAAATGGGTTTACGATATTTAAGTGCTCTGGAAGAACATAAGAAGCTAATTTCAAAAAACGTGACTGAAAATATTTATAAAAGACATCTTAAAAGACTATTTCTATAAAATGATGCATATCTAGTGGAAATAAAAATTTCTTTTATTAATTGATTAAATTAAGATTAAAAGCAGATTTATTACAGATGAGATCTAAATAATAGAATTATTTAATGATAAGGTTTAAATATTAAAAAAATACATTTTTGTTTAAATTACATTTTTAATAAGAAATCTTATACAGATGTGTGAAATATGAGAGAAAAAATACTAAACTATACTTTTTTTTGTGGATTTTATTAGCTTCAACAGGAATTATTACTTTCTTTACTTCTAACTCCTTTAAATTCTCACCAGTGAAAGAAACTTATGATAATTCAATGAAAAATTCCGAAATACTACCACATATGTCTTTGACAATCGCATGGAACGATAACGGAAATCCTGTTTGTACAGAATCCTCCGATCAAGACGGTATTCAATTTTGTAGTGATGGTTCAGGCGGGGCTATTGTTGCATGGTATCAATATAGTGCTTCTACAAATGATGATGTTTATGTGCAACGTATTGATTTTGCTGGAAATGTAAAATGGACGACTAATGGTGTTATTTTATGTGTAGATAATTATAAGCAAATTTTTCCTCAGATTTGTAGTGATGGAGCAGGAGGAGCTATTATTGTATGGCAAGATAAACGAAATGGCATAGATTATGATATTTATGCACAACATATTAACTCAGATGGAACTATTAATTGGACTGCCTATGGTGTTCCAATATGTACCTACAGTGATAACCAAATTAAACCTCAAATTTGTAGTGATGAAGCGGGGGGAGCTATTATTATTTGGCAAGATTCTAGACCTGCTGTTAGTACGGATATTTATGCACAACGTATTGACTCAAATGGTATTATTCGATGGGATGATAATGGTACATCAATATGTACGGATAGCTATTCTAATTATGAACTCAAAATTTCAAGCGATGGAGCTGGTGGAGCAATTCTTGCATGGGAGACTCAAATAGCGGGAAATAATAAAGATCTTTATGTCCAGCGCATCGATTCAAATGGAGGTGAAAAATGGTATAGTGGGGGCTTAGTTATATGCGATAAAGATTATTACCAACAAGATATTGAAATTATTAATAATGAAATTGGAGGCGCAATCTTTACGTGGGAAGATCAAAGGACTGGAACTGATTTTGATATTTACGCTCAAAGAGTTGATCAACTTGGAAATGTGAAATGGACGACCAATGGAAAAGCTATTTGTTTAATAAATTATTATAATACTGATCCTGCAATCTGTGGAGATGGTGCTGATGGAGCAATCATTTGTTGGGCAGATTTAAGGAGTGGAAGTGATTTTGATATATATGCACAGCATATAAATTCAAATGGAGATGAACAATGGATTGCAAATGGAATACCTATTTGTAATATATCGATAGAATTTCAAGAATTTCCACAAATTTGCAATGATGGCGGAGGAGGAGGTATCATTACTTGGAGAGATAGTAGAGGCCCTTCTAATAATATCTATGCTCAACGTATTAATTCAAATGGAGATACAAAGTGGGCTATTAACGGTGTGGTTATTAAAAATATTAGTGGCATTAAAAATTACCCATTGATCCTCAATAATGAGGGTGAAAGTGCAATTATTATTTGGCAAGATGAAAGAGTGGAAAATGATTGCAACATTTATGCTCAAAGAATAGTAAATGATGCTCCAATTTCAAATCATCCATCTGATATTGAAACTTCTACTGAAGGAACAGAAACTATAAATTGGACCTTATCTGATGACTCCGCTGGTGGAAAGTATCGTGTATTAGCGAACAACACAAGCAGAGATTACTATGTTACAGTAGATTGGACTTCTTGGTCTAATAATACAGTCCTTCATGTCCCGATTAACAGGACTAATCCTGGATTTTTCAATTATACTATTGAGTATTATGATGATCAGAATCGATTTGGAGTTCCTGATACAGTTAT
>CAYSZJ010000179.1:0-7222 GCA_964435435.1 uncultured archaeon | reverse complement strand
AACAAATTCTAAATTCTCATTTTTTCTTTTTTTAAAAGATTTGAAAATCGTAGCTCCAGCAATATTATACAGTACCTTAGTGAAGGGAACTATATTAATAATAGATGAAGATATTACGAAACATTATATTCTAATTTCCTTTTTTTTCCGACTTTGCTTTAAAATGAGATAAGCAACAGCAGCAATTATTGCTCCTTCAGTTATTCCAAGAAAAATCCAAATAGTAACATTTTTAACTTCGAGTACAAGCCATCTTGATATTTTAAGTAATAATCCCCATTCTGAGTCTGGATCATTATAGTAATCAAATTCCATGGTACCATCCCGATCATTACCTTCTTCGTATTCAGGATATGGATTTGACAAGAAAACTGTCCCTAATCCATATCTAAAAATTATCATTCCCTGGAAGAGAGAGAGAAGAGAGAAGAAGAAGAACCCACAATAACTAAGATTTTTAGTTAAGAAAATCGATAAAAAGAAACTGAAATTGAGAAAAATGGGCTCTCATTTATGTATGAAATGTCTGAAAAGATATGATATAAGAGAAATGTGGTGGACTCCAAGTGGATTAAGGAGAAAGTTTAATATTCTTAAAATTAAGTAAGTGAACTAAATTATGTTGTATTTTGATAGAACTAAGGTAGCTACCAATGAAGAAATATCCAAAATTGCCTTATCTGATGTTTTCAAAGATGTAATTCCATTATTTAAGATTTCATTTTTGGTTATAAACTATTTATTTTAGTATATCTTAGTGTATTTTATGGGAAAGTGTCCATATTGTAGTAAAGAACTTCATTTACAAGATTTTTTCGAGATATCTACAGAAGAGACTAAAAAAGGGAAAACAAGACTAATAGTAAGAAATTTTAAAGATTAATATTATGAAATATAGAGTTTTAGGAAAAACAGGATATAAAGTTTCAGAGATATCAATTGGAACATGGCAATTAGGAGGTAAATGGGGAGAACCATTCGATAAAACTATAGCTCAAAATACACTATCTACAGCAGTTTCAAATGGAATTAATTTACTAAATTATGAACAATGCAGATATCTTCAGCTTTATCTTGATCATAGGGTATAATTGAGATATCAACCATTAAGAATTTAAATATACAACATTCAATTTAAAAGTTACAATTATAGGAGCATCCCAAATTCCATTAGAAATCTTAATGTAAAGGTAAATTCAAAGTCTGATTTCAATGAAAATTCTATGGAAAAACATAAGAAAATTAGGAATATAGAAAAAACTTTATGGTTAAGATGTTTTTGAAAATCTTTCTTTATTCTTTGTTTCTTGAACCAAAATTGCAAAATTCTTGGCAATATCTTCTGTTCTGGTAAATAAAGGAATATTATACTTGCCAAATAGCCGTAACATTTCTAAAGATCCCTCACTTTCCATCACTGAATAAAAGAAAACGGGTTTCGGGTATTTTGCTATGCGTTCCAGCATCGGCGTCATAAAATCCATTGTTCCTCCATGTCCTCTTGGACCACCTGGCATTGATGTAAACAATCCTTCTATGTTAGGTTCTTCTAAAACGGCTTTTTGAATTACTTCCATAACATTTCCAAAAGAACCCCTCATACGAAATGGATTCCTTTCTTTTTCATTTGCAGTAGTTTTTTCAGTTGACTTTTTAACAGTACTTTTGGCTTTTTTGGCTGCATCCATCATTGCTTTTTCAATTGTAGGCCAAGAATCAACGAGAGCAAATCGGTTTGGAGGCATCCAATCAGGGAATACACTTTTAAGAATGTTATAACTATTCTCACCAAATTCAGGGAACTTTAAACCATATTTCATAGCAACGTCTCCCATTACAGTTCCCATACCTCCACTCCCAACAACAAGAGCGATATTTCCTTTTATAGGGAATTTTTTACCGGATTTATACACCATAGAAAATGTTCTCAGAAATTGGAACATTTCAAAAAAGTTATTTGCTTGAATAACTCCTGCTTGTTTAATAATAGCATCAATTAATCTTTCATCTTCAGCTAAAGCACCTGTGTGACTAGAAGCTGCTTTCATCCCTTGGCTTGTTTTTCCACCTTTTACAAGGATAATAGTTTTTTTGGGCAATTGTTTTGCTTTTCTACATAAAGAGATGAATTTTCTAGGTTCTTTAAATGACTCTAAATATATTGCAATGACGTTCACAGTATCATCTTTTAATATATATTCTAAAAATTCATTTTCTCCCAAATCCATCTTGTTTCCAATTGAAACAATATACCTAAATCCAAGATTTGGGTACTGACGAAAAATTAGTGGTGCTATTCCGCCATTCAAGAAACCACTTTGGGTGATGATCGCAACATTACCTCTTTTATAATTCGCTAGAGTAAATTGTCCAGTGAAGAAACCTCCTTTTTTATCATCATAATCCCCATCGAACCGACTGATTCCCATACAGTTAGGACCAATAATACGTAGCTTGGAGAAATTGTCTGTAATAGCTGCAATTTCATCCCTTAATTTCAATCCTTCTACCCCCACTTCCTCAAAACCAGCACTTTGTATTATAGCCGCTTTTATTCCTTTCTTGACACAATCTTTTATAATATTAGTTACAATACGATTGTTCACATAAAAAATGGCAAGATCTACCTCCCCTTCAATATCTAAAACAGATTTATTAAATTTGAAACCACATATTTCATCTTCTTTATTATAGTTGGGATTAACAGGATAAATCTGACCTTTGTAGCCATTTGAGTGTAGATTATTAACTATACGGTTTCCACCTTTCATAGGAACCTTTGAAGCACCAATTACTGCCACTGATTTTGGATTATAAAATAAATCAACAATTTCAATAACTGAATTACTCATTTTTTCTCCCAATTCTTGGACAATATAACAACAAATTGTCTCTTCATTTCTTTATTATGTTCAAAATATTAGATTATTTATGATTTTTTCTATGAATATTGATAAATACATAATAGAATGGAAAGGTAAATTCAGAGTCTGATTTCGATGAAAATTTAGTGAAAAAAATATATTTCTAAAATAGATTTTATATTTTATTTTTTCTTATTTTGAGATACTTTCAATTTCAAGTTTTTTGCAACATTAGGGTTCATTCAAATATTATAAAAATGATGTTACATAAGGAGGAATATGAACCGTATCCAAATCAAAGCTCGCGGATTCACGTTCGATGCCTGGTCAGATGGGCCGGAAGAGGGACCGTTGCTACTGTTACTGCATGGTTTGCCCCGAACGAGCTGGGAGTGGCACCATCAGCTACCGAAATTAGCTGAGGCTGGGTTCCGAGCTGTTGCGCCTGATCTGAGGGGTTACTGTCCGGGTGCGCGACCTGAAGGAGTGAAGGAATACGTTGTAGATGAGTTTGTCAAAGATATCCTGGCAATTGCTGATCAGCTTGGATGGGCGGATCGCCCCTTTCATCTTATGGGTACCAGTATCGGCTCAGTGGTTGCATGGCGTATTGCCGGAGAGTATCCACAGCGGGTAGCGACGCTGGCTTGCATCAACATTCCACATCCTATGGCAATTGTTGAGGTGATGGCGACAGAGGCGGCGGATAAACAACGACAAAAGATGAGTTATTTTTCTAATTTCAGAAAAGAGGGCAATGAATTGAAAATGTTTGAGTCTACCCTTAAACGCATGGAATTGCCGGCCGAAGAGACCGACCCGTATCGTGAGGCGCTCAGCAGCGAAGAAGCGCTTCGGGCCGTTTTTCACTGGTATCGGGTACTTAAAATTCCACCACTAAAACCGGTGGTCATGCCCACTCTGTACATTTGGCCCCGAAAGGCAGGTAATGTTTCCCGGGAGGCGGCTGAAGCAAATGCGCATTATGTTGAAGCACCGTATCGATTCGAGATCCTCGAAGTTGCGCGCAATTTCGCACTTCAAATGGAGCCTGAAAAGATAACCCGTCTATTGCTTGAGCATCTGGCTGAACACGCTCAATAAAATTAGGCGTTGAACATTGGCCTGGTTCGAGCCTTTTTTAATTTTGTTTCAAATTTCATAGGAAATTGGGTTGGAAAGGTAAATTCAGAGTCTGATTTCAATGAAAATTCTATGGAAAAACTTAACTAAAACTATGACTAGTTCAATGGTTATTTAAAATGACTCCTAATTTAATATATATTATACATATACATATATACGGGTAAAATTTAAAGACATCCGGCATTATTTATCATATAAAAAAAAAAAGGGCGAAAATTAATGGGAAAAGAAAAAACAGGTTCATATAATCCTTTACCAATAGTTCCAATAGTACTAGTTGGTGCTAATGTAAATGGGAAACCAAATTATATGCCAATAGGATTTGTAGGTGGAGTAGATAATACACCCCCAATAATCATGATAAGTTCGACACCACATTATACAACAAAAGGCATCATTGAGAATGGAACTTTCAGCATAAATATTCCTTCTTCTGATCAGGTCATCGAAACTGATTATTGTGGTTTGGTTACGGGAAGAACTACTGATAAATCAAAGATATTTACAACATTCTATGGGGAATTGAAAACAGCACCTATGATAGAGGAATGTCCTATTACATGTGAATGTAAATATTTAGATAAAGTAAAATTATCAATGGGTATACATACCCTATATTTTGGAAAAGTTCATCAAGTGTATGCCAATGATAAAACATTCGATATTACAAAAGTTAATCCAATGGTTCTTTCACATGGTGAATATAGAACCATAGGTGAGAGCGAAAGCTTGGGAAAAAGCTATAGAATAGGTTGGAGTTATAAAGGGGCCATACATAGAGGACCAAAATCATTTATAAGAGGACCACAATACATAGAAAAAGAAGAATTCCAGGTTATAGGTATCGAAGATATTGGAAAAGAACAAAACCGTAATCATCTACAAATATGGGCCAAGTATAGAGAATTGATTCGGGAAGTCCCTAATAGAGACGTTTCTTATACATTAGGAATAAATATGTTTACAAATGAGATGTCTGAAAAGGGGGAAAATCGTATGGTTGTAGGTAATGTAATATCTAAAGTTGAAGATATACCAGAGGGATTAGTCCTTGTGACAATTCCCGCTCAAAAATATGCTGTTTTTACACACATTGGAAAATGGGAAAATTTTATTATGGGAACTATTCAATATATATATGGAGAGTGGCTTCCTAATAATAAGAAATATGAGCGAGTTCGCTTAGCCCCTGTATTCGCGTGGTATGATGAAAGATTCGAACAAAATTCTGATAATTCAGAATTTGACTATTACATTCCTATTCAAGAAAAATCATAACCAATAAAAAAGTGAAATAGCAATTTTCTATAATTTTGAATAATTTATAATTTCGAAAAAACTATTTGTTTTGGGTATAGTTACTTTAACTTATAAATATCGAATGAATCGGTGAATGTCTATTATTTTAAATCCGTTGAAAGTGAGTGGTAGATTCAGAACTAATTGTTATCTTTACGGAGATGAAAGTACCAGAGAGATTGGTATTATTGATCCCGGGATTGATTCAAACAATGTTATAAGCGTTATTAATAGAGAAGGATATAAACCGGTTTATTTAATAGGTACACATGCACACCATGACCATATTCAATGCGCCATTGATATCATGGATTATTTTAATATTCCATTATTGATCAAGAAATTTGGGATGAGGAAAGCTGAAAATATAAATTTTATTAAAGAAAATGATGTAATCGAAATAGGAGCAGAGTGTCTTCATGTAATTGAAACACCAGGTCACACCAAAAATGACATAATGCTGATAGATTATAAAAACATGCTTATCTTTACCGGAGATACTCTATTGCGCGGCAGAATCCCAAGGCAACTTACAAATTATAATAATCTGATGACAAGTATTAGAAAAATATTATATTATCCTAACATTTCGGATGAGTTCAAAATATATCCAGGTCACGGTGGTCATTCTACAATAGGCAAAGAAAGGTTGAAATACTAAGATTTTGATATTTTCAAATTTTGTTAAGTTTTATCCCAATTTCCTTTGAAATTGGAATGGAAAGGTAAATTCAGAGTCTGATTTCAATGAAAATTCCTTTGAAAAACTAAAGAAACTTGATAAAAATGAATATAAACCACCTCAATAAAAGAACTAATGTATTATAATAATTATATTTAAATCTAAAAAAAGAATCACCTCTATATTAGATGAGGAAATAAGTTTAATCAGAGTGAATTATTCTCATGAACACAGAATCTAAGAAACCACGGCTCCTCTTCCTTAATAATATAAAGGTCTTATTTGCTATTCTCGTAATTTTCACACATGTTAGGGTCACCTACGGAGGGGAAGGATGGTGGTATTATATTGAATCTAATCCAGTTGATACTTCCACCCTTATATTCTTTTATATGACAGCCGGATTTGCAGGTATTTTTCAAGCCTCACTCTTGGGTTTATTCTTTTTGATGGGGGCTTATTTTACTCCTAAGAGTTATGATCGAAAGGGAGTCTCGGGGTTCTGGAAAGAACGACTAATCCGTCTCGGCATTCCTGTCCTTTTATATACTTTGTTAATTAATCCTATTATTTTTTATCTCCTCAGGGCAGGAGGATTTCAACCAATGAGTTCCGACCCAAGATTCCAAACAAACTCTTTTATAGAGTATTATTTAAATTTTCTAACAGAATTTACTATTACGTGGTTTCTCGTCGTTTTATTAATTTTTACTGCTATTTATACAATTTGGCGTCAGATAACAAAAATTGACTCGATACAGCAACGCATCCCAAAGGAATTGCCGATCCCAAAATACATCTATTTACTCCTTTTAGCTATTGGTTTAGGATTTCTCTCTTTTTTAGTTCGCTTAACCTTTTCCATAATCGATGCTGATCTGCTACCATTTGCTTATATGATTCAGTATTTTATGATGTTTAGCGTTGGTATCATCGCTTATAGGTATGGTTGGTTCGAAAAGATGACTAGACATCATGTCAAAGTCTGGGCAATTACAATATTTGTTACGGTTATGTTATTTTTTACCTATTTCTTTGTTGTTGTAGGAGTTGATTCAGATTTTAGTGTTTTTTTTGGAGGTCCCAATATAAATGCTCTTATATTTGCACTGGTAGATAATATCGCTTGTATGGGAATGATTTTTGTGTTAATTAAGATTTTTTACGCAAAATTCAACAAGCAAGGAAAAATACTACAGAATTTAGCAGATAGCTCATTCCATATGTACCT
>CAYSZJ010000178.1:0-7254 GCA_964435435.1 uncultured archaeon | reverse complement strand
AGCAGAATAAGAAAAATAAATAAAAAATAAAAAATCAAAATAGTTAAAGCCCAAAAAAAAGAATATTATCTATAATTTTATGAACTTTTTTTAAGTTTTCTTCCCCCAAAACTTCGTCAGCTTTCACTTTAAGGTCTAAAAGGGTTCCCAAGCTAGAGAATATTGTGTTTTGAAGAAAATCGTTGAATTGAGATTTTTCCTTATATTCCTCTTTAAATTCATCAACTCGTTTAAGCATAGCTTCTTCATATTCCTTGGCGGTATCTGTCCTAAGTTCCGCTAATTTACGGATTTTCATTCCGTCCTTGTCTTCGACGAGTTCTTCAGGCATTCAATCATCACTCTCCTTTTTAATTCCCCCGTTTCGGGCAACTTCATGTTTTACTTCTGCTATAGCTTGACCAGTTGTGGTGTCAAATTCATTTCTAAATTTCTCAGTTAATTTCTTGGCAATCTGCTTTTCAATTTCAAGTCTGTGAAAGGTATTCATCGTACAAAATGAGATTTGTTTCACGGAACCATCTGGCATGGCTACTCCGAAGTGTACAATACATCTCTTTACTCTTTCAAGATCCATATTATAGGCATCTTGAAAATGCATGCTAGAAAGCAATAGGGTTCCATAGCTAAATGAGCTTACACTCTCCCAATCTCCTCGCATTAATAGTCTAGTGAGCATTTCCATAAGCTTACCAGGTTTCTTCGCATATTGTAATACTCCAAGTAAAAATCGTGCCCGAAGCTGAGTTTTGTCTAAAAAGTTTAATCCCTTATCTAATGTCTCTCCGATTCCTTCACCTAAGAGATCGGTAAATAACTTAATAGGTTTCTTCTCTTTATGTTTTATTTTAGCCCAAAAGCGGTTTGCAAAATCTATTACTTTTAAAGGGTCAAAATATTCCATAATTGGCATCATTTCGCCTGAGTCGGGGTTTATCGACATGTACGAGGCAAATCCGCAGTCGGGATGGCATGTAAATTCGATTGGCTCGACATCTGCCAGGTAAGCGATTATACGTCCTAGCTCAACTATGGTGCTCAAGGGATACCATGCATTCTCCATAGAAATCTTTCCACCAGTTTGTTCCTCTATTTTTTTAAGAATATCAGCATTAGTAATTCGAAGATCTTGTCTCTCTTCAAACGCAATTCGACCACATAAAGAAACAGGTTGAAATGTTATACCCCGGACAACATCCACATTATCAATAGCATATTGGATTATATTACCAACTTCAATATCATTAACTCCTTTTGCAATTGTTGCTACCAAAACAATAGAAGCAAGTCCAGCTTTTCGACAATTATCTACGACTCTTTGTTTATATCTCATAAGATTTTTAATGCCACGAGTCTTTTCATATGTCGCATCATTTATACCGTCAAATTGGAAATATAGGGTATCTAAACCCATTTCCTTGCATTTTTTAGTAAACTCTAGACCACCATTTTTTTTCTGGAACCCATAGCCATTAGTAGCTACAATAACTTCTTTAAATCCGTGGTCTTTTGCCATTTTACAAATTTCCGGAAAATCTTTTCTAACAGTTGGTTCTCCACCAGTAAACATAATTGCAATAGCAGGAATTGGTTTAGTTCTGAAATGTGTCATGATTCTATCAATTTCTTCTAATGTAGGTTCAATAAGATACCCCGCTTTTTGCACATTCGCATAGCAAAAATTGCAATTAAAATTACATCGATTTGTAAGATCTATTAAAGCTAATGAGCAGGTTGAAACGTGTTGTTCGCATAATCCGCAATTATAAGGGCAACCTCTTGGATCTTGACCAATAAAATCAGGAGGATTAGCTTCTCCATCTTTATCAAATTGCCAAACTACCTTTCCATGTTCATCCTTTATGGCCCAATGAGTCCATTTATAATATTTTGCACTTGAACTAATCTTATCCCTGAAATCACCGTGTTCTGGACATGTTTTACGCATCCAAATTTCGTTATTTTCTTCGTACACCTCGGCGCCGATTTTTTCGAGACATTCAGGACACACACTTTCAGTCTTACGATAATATTTTTCGTTCAAATAATCTGGATCGTCTAAGTGGTACATATTATCACTTTTTTCTTTGAAATTACTACTTTTAAGTAAATTAATTTTATTAAAATAAATATTTAATCAAAGATCAATTTTTTGATTTTTAAAGGTTTTGAGATGTTTCCTACTATTCCGAATATTATTTGGAATAAAATTCAAAACAAATCTCTCTCAGCATTTACTACTATTTTTTGGTAGTTTAGCATTTTGTGATAATTGATAATATGTATTTAGTTTTATATTGCATAGAAAATTTTACTTGTAAATTTGGTTTTATAATTTTTTTCCATACAAAACCAGGTGTCTTGACATGCCTTTAACGGATGGTTCTTTGCTCAGTTTTAAAACCATCTTAGTTGTTTGGTTAAAAAACTTTTCGTCCCAATTTTGAGCTTCTAGGATTTCTTCAGGGATATTAAGCACTCTTGTCCAATGACAAACCCCGTATATGTCAAGAACTTTGATTCCTTCCCTCTTGAAAAAATTTCTAGTTTCTTCTGGGCTGAAAACCTTGTATTTCCATTTCTGATCCTCCAATTGAGAATCAATTAAAGTTAGAATGGAATTTGGATTTTCATAAAATTTATTGATAGCAATGGCCCATTTGTTATTAAGATATATTGAAACAATGCCCCCTTTTTTACTAACCCTTATTAATTCTTTTATAGCTAACTCATCAACCAATCCATCCCAACACAGAACAAAATCAAAAATATTATCAACAAAATGAAGATTACAAACATTACATTCTAAAATGTCCACGTTATCAATTACACCTTCATTTATCATTTTTTGCTTCGCTACATTTAACATTTTAGGAGACATATCACATAAAGTAATTGAATAACCCATTCTTGCTAACGGCAAAGTTATTCTTCCAGTTCCCCCGGCAGCATCTAAAATCTTAGTATTTTTGTTTTTTGGCAAATATTTTTTTAACAACTCCCAATCAATATAATTTTCTACAGCACCCCTAAAAGTCTTATAGAAATTGTTGTAACTTTTAGCACGATTATTCCACTTTTTTTTGCATCTTTCAAATTCCTTGAGATTATATTGATTCATTTAACAATATTCACCTAAATTTAATTTTAACATAGTCTACATTTATAAAATTATTAGTTATATTATTAAAGGTATTGTACACCACAAATTTAAACCAAATAACAAATTATCTTAAATTTATTATTTGAATAGACAATTTGTTATATACTTCAATTCTAATTTTGAAAATAAGGTTTAAAATGGAAAAATCAAACTAAATTATTAAGGAAATAAAAGTAAATTCGATGAAAAAAAAATGAATATTATGAACTCTGGTTTTGTAAACGACCTAAACATGATTTTAGCAACAGATTTTTATCAATTGACGATGGGTGCAGCTTATTATCAATATAATCTTGAGAATAATATTGATGAAAATAATGATATTGCTACATTTGAATTATTTATTAGAAAATTTCCTAGAAATCGTAATTATTTAATTTTTGCTGGATTAGAACAAGCAATTCACTATTTACAAAATGCCAGATTCACAGAGCGAACAATTGAATTTCTGAGAAATAAAGCAGTTTTTAAAAATATAGACTCCAGTTACTTTGATGAGTATTTACCTGATTTTAAGTTCAATGTGGATGTTTGGGCTATGAGGGAAGGAAACTTTTTCTTTCCTAATGAACCTATTATGAGAGTGCAAGGTCCTATGTTTCATGCTCAAATCGCTGAAACATATTTATTAAACGTAATTAATTACCAAACATTGGTTGCATCTAAGGCTTCAAGAATAAAAAATATAGCACAGGATAAAGTTCTTCTTGAATTTGGAACGAGAAGATCTCATGGACCGCTTGCGGGGGTGTATGCTGCCAGAGCAAGTTATATAGCTGGATTTAACGGAACTAGTAATGTGGTTGCAGACATTGAATTTGGAATTAATTCAATTGGTACTATGGCTCATAGCTTTGTTCAAAAATTTGATAATGAAGAAGATAGTTTTGAATCATATTATAAATTCTATCACAAAAATTCTATTTTATTAATTGATACTTATGATACAGAGAAGGGTGCTGAGAAATCGTGCAAGTATGGAAATAACATAAAAGGTGTACGAATAGATTCTGGTGATCTTATTGACCATGCGAAAAAAGTCCGGAAAATTTTAAATGAAAATGGATGTAAGAAGGTTTTAATTGTCGCAAGCTCAGATTTAAATGAATACAAAATAAAAGAAATTATTGATAAGAAGGCTCCAATAGATGCATTTGGTATTGGGACGGAATTAGCAACTTCAAGAGATGATCCAACAATATCTGGTGTTTATAAGTTGATAGAATATAATAATTTACCCAGAATAAAGATAAGTGAAGAAAAAATGACCTATCCCGGAATAAAACAAGTCTATAGGATTTATAATAATAACAATATGTTTAAGGGTGATATCCTAGCATTAGAGAATGAAAATTCTGCTCCGAATTCTGAAGCTTTATTAAAACCAATAATGAAAAAAGGAAATCTGATAATTAAATTACCAAACTTAGACGAGATTCAACAATTTTATTTAGATAACATAAAAAAACTACCGCCTTCCTATAAAAGTTTAGAAGAAGCTCAAATATTCAAATTAAAAATTTCTGAAAAGTTAAGAGAGTTGACTAATTCACTAATAGAAAAACACCCTTAAATAAAAGAGGCAATTAATCTTTAAAATCAACATTAGTTAATTCTACACTGATATCCCATAATCTTTTTGCTATTTCTTCATCATATGAAATCTTTCCAGATTTTGCTTCTTTTCTTTTCTTAAAATATTTTCCGCTTATACCGTTTACTTCTGGGGAAGTAGCTAAATATTTTGAAGTTTTAGCACCTTTCTTAGGGGTTTTCATAAACAATCCTATAAGGTGGTAGAAATATTTTACAAAAGGTCTGAAATCGCGAATCATTTTCGTTTTAACAAATCCAGGGTGAAGGCAATTTACAGTTACTCCTGTTCCCTTTATTCGCTTTGCAAATTCATGAGTAAAGAGTACAACTGCCAATTTTGAAAGTCCATATGTCTTTAATTGGGCATAATGTTTTTCTCCATTTAGATTTTCGAAATCAATCGATTTTGATTGAATGCTAGAGGCTACGTTAACTATTCTTGCAGGATTCCCTTTTTTTAGGACGTCAAATAATAAATTAGTTAACATAAATTGTGCTAAGTAATTAACTACAAATGTATTTTCAATTCCATCGACAGTCAAAGTACGTTTAGGAAGGTTCACACCAGCATTATTTATCAGAACATCTAGCTTATCATTTTTTTCTTTAAATTCCTTGACTACTCTATGAATTTCTTTTTGAGAAGATAAATCTGCTAAAATGAATTCAATTGATTCATCTCCACAATTCTATTTAATTTCTTTTATTGCTGCTTCAGCTCGTTCCTGATTACGACACACTAATACTAAATGTGCACCTAATTTTGCTAACCCAATCGCAGTAGCTTTACCAATACCCGAATTAGCACCAGTAATCATGCAGATTTTTCCACCGATAATTTTTCTGTTTTCTGATCTACTCAAAGTAATATATACTACAAAATCTTTAATTTCCTAATTAAGAGTAATAAAACAAGTTAAAGAATAAAGCAATGTTAATAAAATGTTGGATTAAATTCTAATATATAGCAGATTCAGCTATATTTTTAATCTTTTTATATTGCTATAGCTTTTGTAGTTTTGAAACTCTTTTTAGCATTAATCCCCAAAAATTATCCTTGTTTACTCCTCCGTTACAACTAATTTTATCACCAACAGATAGCTTAATTTTTTCAAACGCATTATCACTAACTCTAATCCTTAAATTTTCAATAGTGTCAATATCATCCTCATTATAATCACTTTTTTTTTTAAGTTGGGGGCCAAATCTTACATTTTTAAGGGTAATTAAGTAAAATATTGTGATATTTCCCTGAAATTCAGATTCTCTTCTTTCAATATCCGATATTTCTCCATCATAAATAGTAATTCTCGAATCAATATAATTCATTAATTTAGCTTTCGTTGATGTTTCATCAATAAGAACTTTTGACTTCTCACCAATTTTAGCTTCTGTTAAGGCGATGTTCTTTATTTTTTCCTCGAAATCTTCAGGTAGAATTGTTAATGTCCAATCTTTAATTTTTAACCATCCTTGTTTTAATGAATAGATAAATCCAATCCAGAAATGACTACAAAAACCCATTTCCGAACCAATTCGACAGTCGCAATCGCGTTCAGGGTCACTTATATTCTTATCTGTTATAGATAAAAAAGATGAGACTTCCCAATTCCACCCTTTAAATTGAAGCTCTATCTCATGTTCATTTGGATTCACTATTCTAATGTCAGCAATACTCTCTCTATCTTCACCATTGATCTTCTTTAATGCTAAATTAATTCCATTAGAAATTATTTCCAATTCCTTTTGTTTTAATAGCTCTTTAAATTCTTCTTCAGCTAGACTATCAAGGATAAAATCAATTAATTCTGATTTCTTCAATTTTGAAAATCCCTTTATCTCAAAATCTCGACAAATTTGTTTCAAATCATCTACATTTAAAGATTGTAAAAGAAAATTCAAGTAAGTTCTATCATCTATTTCTCTATTCATTTTAGGTTAAGCACAAAAATTTTAAATTATGAATTCTCCAAGTATAATTTGAATATATTGCTTATAATTATAACTATTGTAAAAATATTTTCATCAAATTACTATTAGAAAACCTAATTACATAAAAGTGGGAAAATGATTAGTATCCTACAAGAAGTGTAAAATAAGCGAAATTAACCTTTCAAATTAAAATAAAGTAAAACTGAGTGTATTTAATTTGTCATTGTCCCCCTAACAAGAAAATCTGTCAAATTATCAACAAGTTCTTCCTCTTCAAGGGCAAAATCACTCCGAATCCACCAATTAAAGACTCCAAGTACCGTAGATGTCCAAACTCTAGCTGTTAACTTAGGATTCTGGTCACGAGCTCCGAAATCTAACAGCTTTAAGATGATTTTTTCTACTTCATTCGTAAAATTATCAATAATCTCGTTTCTTTTCGTTCTATATTTATTATTAATCCCACCCATTTGCTCAAGAAAAATGAGAAAAGTCTCTTTTTTGGCTCTAAATATTTTTGCATATCCTCGAAAAAGATTTTTAACCGCAGAGATTGGGGGAAT
>CAYSZJ010000177.1:0-7480 GCA_964435435.1 uncultured archaeon | reverse complement strand
ACATTATCTAATGCTAAAATTCTTATTACACTCTTTTTAATTTTCCTTTATAATTTATATAAAAAGAAAAGTTTTATTTGAAATAACTTTCCAGAATTGATTTTATTTTTCACTCTGATTGTATTTCTATATTAAATCCTCCTCAGGTTCTTAAAAAAATATAGTAAGGATACAAAATTCATTTTCCTTAGGAAAATCTATTTATACCTAGGATTTTTATTATTTATTTAGTGAAATATATGGATATTGTAAAAAATATTAAAGAAAAAACAGTTACTATTACCAATCAAGGAATGATAACGATCCCTTCTGCTTTTAGGAAGGTTTTTGGGTTAAAAGATGGTGATAAGGTGTTAGTTATTGAAGATGAAGGTGCTTTAAAAATAATTCCTTTAAAAGATGAGCAAGAGTTGAGGAAAACTTCCTATAGTACCAAAGAAATGTTAAATCAAATAGAAAAAAGTAAAAAAGAAGAAATTAAAAGGGAAATATAAATGGGAAAAAAATCATGTTTAGATACAGGAGTTATCACTCTATTATATTCGAAAGATCCTCCCAGTTCTATTATAAAACTTTTTAGAGATATAAAAGAAAAAAAAATTGAAGCTCATATCGTTTCACCAATTATGTCAGAAGTTTTTTATCATATTTGTAGATTAAGCGGTAAAGTTGTTGCTGAAACTATGGTTGCAACAATTCTTAACACTTATCCAATTAAATTAGTTAATCTTAATCAAACTCTTATCATAAAAGCAGGTTTGTTGAAGTGTCAACATTATCAATTTTTATCTTATAATGATTGCTTTTCAATAGCATATGCTTTAAATAAAAAATTATCGTTTCATACTACTGAAAAGGATTTAGGAAGATTATTCTCTAATTTAAGGTTAAAGTCTTACACATTTTAAACATATACATATTATCTAATCACATAAGTTAATTTTTGTACTATTTCTTCTTCAAGATTCAATTCTTTTCTAATTGCATTTCTGACAAGGTACCCTCCCATATGAAGGATTGAATCTTTTAAAATAGAATCTTGATCCATTGATGCATTACAAGGATATGCATGATGGGCTTTACTTATTCTTTCATTCAAGGATAACCCTCCATTTTTAATGTATTTTGCCTTAAGTTGCTGGACGATGTAATAAGTTGAGCCACATGGTGCACTTTGAATTACACAAATATCTTCAATTGATTTTCCATCTTTACTTAATGAGAAAGAAACAATAGGTACTCCAATTTTAAAATAATCTATGAATTCATTAATATAATGGTTTTCTTTAGTGAGATGAAAACCAATTTTATTATATTCGTTTAAGTCCTTACTTAATGCACAAAAAGGCTTAGGAAATGCTGCTTCAATACTAAATTTTTCAAAATCTTCTAAAACTTGAACTTGCAACCCTGCGGGAGCCCATTTAGGATTTTCTACGGGAACAATTACCGCTTTTACACCTTTATCTCTTAGAAATTCCGGTAAGCCAGAAAGTAAATCTTGGTGAATCCCAATCACTAATAAAAAATCTACTGAAGGGAGGTTTTTAGGTAAGAATTTCTCTGGTTCTTCTATAAAATCAGGCACATTTTCTCCAATTTTCTCATAAAAATAAATTGAACTTGCAAAACTTTTTGCATATTCGCGACATTTATCACATTTAACATTTTGTTCTAATGTTTCACAAGCTTTACAAAAATCTTCGTTATTTATCAGATTGCCCACAAATTTTTGAGCTAACATCTCTGTATCAGGATCAGTCCCATATAGTACTCCTAGCCTGTAAATTTTTGCATTCAAGATTAGCGAATAAACACTATTAGTTTTTTAATATATTTTTAATAATTTATAAGCCATTTAATTTTTTAGCTGAACATGTTCAATTCACTTTAATTTTGGATAAAACTAAAAATTTTGAAGAATAACATTTAATCCTCATGAGAATGTGTCAGTTCTTAGAGAAGAACTAAAAGAGATAAAATCTGAGAAATAATCAATTTTTCTAAGTTTGGAACTTTAATTACAGTTTACTTGATTTTTCAGTAATTTTGAAAATAATTAGAAATGGGGTTCACAGAATACTTCGTTCATATTTTTTCAGATCTATAAAGAGAATGGAGGTGTTCTTCCTATCTCGAAACCATTCAAAACCCATATTGACTTTTTTTAAATAATAGGATTTCATATCTAAAGTAGTTTCCACTAACAATAAACGACAGGCAATAATTTTACTTGCTTCTAATGATTTTTCTAAGGCGATTTTTATCATTACTGTTCCTAAATTTTTTCCTTTATAGTTAATATCTACACCTAAGCGCCCTAGAAGAACTATTGGAACTTTATCAATATTAAAAATCCTAGCATCTCCTGTATTTAACTGAGAAGCGGAAAGTGTGAAAAAAGCAATAATCTCATTAGGATCTTTCAAACAAAAAGTATAAGTTCTTGAAAGTTTTCGCTCTTGATTGAGGAGAGCTAAGTTATTCAAAAAATAGTTAATATCTTCATCCCCACAATCAAATTTCTCAATAATTATATCTTGTTCTTTAAAAATTAAATCCATCAATTGAAAAATCCCTTTAGCTATTTTTCAATTTCTTCTAATGTTATTGTATAATCATTTTGCTCTAAATGTTTAAAGAACTGGTGAGCAGATTTAAAAAAAGAACTAGTTTTCTCATTAATTTCTATGTTTTCAAACTTTTTTTTGAGATCTTTTATCTCTTTTTCAGTCAATACAATCTCTTCAGAATCATCAAAGAAAAGATTCTCTTCAGATGCTTTATCTTTCTTTTTAACTTCTTTTTCTCTTGGCGTTGTCATCATTATACATATAGAATTATTACTATAAATTATTTATGATCATGACTAATCTACATATTAGATCTAAGATCTGTTTAAATTCAATTGAATCAATTTTTTAAGAGAATGATGCCTAATCCTCAAACACTGCTAATGTACTTTTACTCTCTCCCACTCTTACTACAATTTTTTTATTTTATGACTATAATTATATAATGGGAGGGCACATATCGACTGACACTACGAGGTTTCCTGAAGCTGATTCTCAGTTCTTTGACTCGCTTGAAAAATTGGTCAATAAAGGAAAACATTCTAAAGATAAGAGCACTATACAATTATTATTTCCCTTAATCAAGATGGAAAAAAAAGACGTTTTAAAATTAGCTAAAGTGTTGGATGTTCCTTTAAAATGGACATGGAGTTGTTATAGCGATGGAGAAGAACCCTATAGAAAATGTTCTTGTTGTTCTAAGAGAGCAGAAGCATTTTCCAATCTTGGTTGGGTTGATCAGGGATTTGAATTATAAATAAAAAATGATAATTACTTGAAATCTCTTTTCATAAAGTATTAGAAAAAATTTTATAAAAGTGTATTCAATAAGTAAGTAAGAAGATAAATTTTTAGAATCAATATAATATCCTATAGAGATAATATTACGATAAATAGAAGATGTATATGATTGAGACAGATGATATTGGAGCTAAAGAATTATATGAAGAAATTACTGTAGTCTGCCCTACATGTAAAGCAAGAAAAGGATTAAAAATACCTACTCAAATCATAAACCAAAGTAAACAATTAACCACTATTTCAATCCCCTCTGGAACTGTATGTGAGCATGGTTTTCAGTCTTTTGTAGATAAAAAATTTAAAGTCCGTGGATATCAAAAGGTTGACTTTGAATTTGCTAAAATGGAATTTTATGAAGGAGGCGGTGAAATAGAACAACAAGAGCAAACGACTGATCTAACAACGCAACCATTGTTCCAAGAGATTATTAATCTTTTAAGAAGTTATGTAGATGATAAGGAAATTTTAGGAACTGGATTATTTAATGTAGACGGGCATGTTTTGTATTCTTCACTACCCAGTAATACATTATTTTCGATAATTAAAGAATTTGAAGTAAGAAGTGAGAAAAAACTTAGCAATCTAAGAAAGATGTATCTCGAATTAGAAAATAATCATAAAATTTGCTCGTATTATACAGACATTAAAGATATGAGATTTGCTATAGTATTATTTTTTTCCGAAATCGTCAAATTAGGGATGGGAAATCTATATTTAAATGATCTAATAAAGAAAATTAAAGAATTAGAAGGTTAAGCCTCGTATTTAACTGGTTTTATCGCATTTTCAGGACAAAGATCAGCACATTTTAAGCATCCTTGACACTTAGCTATCTCTCTGAACTTAAATCTAATGCCCTCAATTTCTTCATTTTCTTTATTCTTTACTTTACCTTTATGAAAAAGATTTTTAGGACAGAATTTACCATTGTCATCTAAGCATTCTTCACACATAACACATATTTCATGATCAATTTTTATACTTACTACTTGATCTACCCTAAAAATAGATGTAACCTCAATTGCATTTCGAGGACAGACTTGAACACAGTTTAAACATCCTCTACATTTATTATAATCAACCATTCTAACCCCATGCTCAAAATATATAGCCTTAACTTTACAAGCGCGTAAGCATCGCTCACATCTTAAGCACAATTCCTGATTTATCTGGACTGGAACAAATTTCTCTTTAAATCTTCCCAAATTTTACCACATGTTCAAATCTAATAAACAAAAAAGGTTATACTCTAATCTGTATAAAAATAAAGATGTTTTAAACTTCATTTTTATAAAATATCAATTAAAACAATTTCTTTCTTTCTAAAAAAAGGTTTTAATCCTTTTTTAATCGAGTTTGTTGCTTTCGCAAGAATTCTATTATCCTTTTACCATGTTTTTTAGTGTATTGATTACTTGGTGTATTTTCACATGATCTGCATTTAAAGTCATAAGCAGAATTAATTATTCCACATTTAGGACATGAATAATAATTTGTCATTTCTTCCATCCATTTCTCGTATCCTTCCTTTATTATATGTTCTTGTGCTTCCCATAACTCGAACCGATGAGCTCCAGCAGCTTGGAATTCTCTTAAATCATCGCACGGATATTCATCACATTCACCACAGAAATCTATTCCTTTTTCTTGAGCACACGGATAAAGTTTACAAGTATCACAATAAGGAATACGTTTATCTGATCTACATCCATTGCACTTCATTTCTTCAAGATCTATCCCAAATTGGTTAGCAAGGAATTTAAGACGTTCTGGATCTTCCTGTGTAGCAATGAATATGGTGCAAGCTGGACAAAAAAGACCACATACGGCAGCATGCTGCTTGTTATATTTCATAATAGTACTTATATTTCTTGATTCTTTAATCTTGTTCTTTCATTTTATTATTGGAGTATATAAATAATATTTGGTCTGTCTCATACAGAAAGAATTTAAAAAATCGCAGCCATAAGGTGCAATGATGATAAAAGAAATGTTCCAATAGAGAAATTGAGTAAATTAATTTTTTTAAAATCAAATTTTTTATTTCTTTATTCCTACTTAAAACAAATCTATTTATAATCTTTTATACAAATATTATCATTTAAATTAAGATTAAAACTGATTTACAATGGAAAATGAAATTAATTTTAATTTTGGAACTTTAAAAGTTGCTCAATTAGGATTTGTTTATAGAGATGTAAGAAAACAAGCAGAAATAATGGAATCATTTTTTGGAATTCCAAAATTTACTATCCTTGGTCCAGTTGAGATGGAAATCATTTATCGTGGGAGAGAAACAAAATGGTCTGCATTAGGAGCTTTTGGAAGACTTTTTAACAATATAGAAATCGAACTAATTCAATATGAAAGTGGTGAAAGTATTCATAAAGAGTTTCTAGATGATGGTAGAGAAGGATTCCACCATATCCGTTATGATGTTGATGATATTCAAGCAGTTATAAAAAAATTCAAGGAAGAGGGTATTGAAGTATTACAGACTGGGAAAATAGTTAGTTCAACTTATGCTTACATGGACACAGAATCTATAGTAGGTATCATTCTTGAATTCTCTGATAGAGGTACAAGAAATAGAAAGTAATCTCTTTTATCTGTGCAAATCTTCATTTCTCCCTTTTATTTTATATAGTTGTATTAATATATATCATCTAAAATCAGAAAAATAAAAATGAAATCAGAAGAGCCAAGGAAGAAAGTGCGCGAGTTAAAAGATTTAAAATTAACGAGAATTAGGTATGAACTAAGAACACTAATATTTTTAGAACATGAGAAAAGGAAAAAAGATTTTTATAAAAGGTTAGGTGATATCAAAAGAGATACATCCCTTAGTTATGATGAGAAGAAAGAAAGTGAGAAGAAACTTCGAAAGGACAAGGAGACATTATGGCTCAGTTATCATCGTCGTCCTATATGTTGCTGGTTTTGCGGCAATCGGATGGAGGAACTGATTCAAGATCCAGATTCTCTATTCTGGTTTTGTTAAGAGCATATATAATAGAAGAACTTCTTATTTATTCATATTAAGCCTTTGTTGCTTAGTAGGTAGAGCATTGCCCTCGTAAGGCAAAAGAATGATGTTATTAGCATCTTTCGGTTATGGTCGGGGGTTCGATCCCCCCCAAAGGCTTTAAGACTATTTAAGTATCATTAACCTATAGAATAAGATTATGAAAAAAATAATAAATAGTAATTAGAACATTCTTTTTATTATTGGAAGTAACCTGTATACTCTCTGCCAGTTCCAGGCAAAGCAGACTGTTGCTTTTGGTACTCTTGTGCTTTCTGTGCTAATTCCAACATTTTCGCTTTAATATCTTTTCCTTGTTCTATAAGTGAGGCTGTCTCTATCTTTAATTTATATATCTTGTTTAATACTTCTAAAATACTGGCAGCGCCCTCAGGAGTTGGAATTTCTAAAACGGGTGTAAACAAAGCATAAGCATTCAATCTATTTGTTAATGCTTCATTTAAAATGGTTGCCTCTGGGCCTACGATGATTCCTTTCTCAACCTTAGTAATTCCAAATGTTTCAAGATGATCAATCAAAACCTCTTCGGCAGCATAATAGACGGGATACTCATCGACAATTCCTCGTTGTGGGATACCTTGAAAAATAACCAACTCTTTTGCTTTTACATCTTCGGATAAAGCCCAGTTACATATTGTTTTGCTTAAATCATTATAAGCAGTAGAAACTTGAAAAGGAACTTCACATATTCCAATAATTAAGTTAAATTGTGGGGAATAAAGTATTCTAAAAGGATGTTTTAACACACCCGCATAAAAGACTGAAATAGGTGGAAGATACTCAGAAGTAATAAAGCCAATTTCTTTTGTATCCGGAATCTGTTCTATTAGAGTATTAGCAACAATAGGACCTATAAGACCAATACCCGCAAACCCTAGAATGAGTGTTGCTCCTTCCTTGATTTCAACCGAAAAATTCTCTATTACAACAGAACTCTTTTTACCTTTATCACAAATATACTCCTTCTTTACCATTATTCTCACTTTTTTAAATATATTATAATCATGTATTTATGATTTATATTAGAATCTAAGAATATAATATTAAAGGTCTTTTTTAA
>CAYSZJ010000176.1:4131-7618 GCA_964435435.1 uncultured archaeon | reverse complement strand
TTCATGAGATATTTAGAGTTTATTTATGATATATCTAAAACCTATTTATCAATAAATAATTAAATTATGAAAATGTAAGAAATTTACTGAATTTAAATATTAAAAAAACTTTTAGAAGAAATATGAGCAATGAAAATAATTTAAGGGAATCTGAAAAAGAAAATTCAGAAGAAAAGCCTTTTGCAAAAGGATGGAAAAGCTTTATCAGTGGAATAAAAGGCGGATTTGATGACTTTCAAAACTCATTGAAAGAACAATCAATGAAGAATAAGGAATTATTTGAAGAAAATACTGAAAAAGTTAATAAATTCTTCAAAGATATGAAACAAGACTGGGATAATAAGATTAAAAAATGGAACGCTGAAATTGAAAAGAAGCAAATAGAATCAAAAGAGCAATGGGAAGCTCGGAAGAAAAAGATACAACAAGATATTCAAGGTTGGCAAGAACAGACACGAGAAGACTGGAAAGAGGGGACTAAGGCACTTAGAAAAGGATTCTTTAAAATGTATTTTATGGCGATTTTAGTAATCCTTCCTATTGTCATTATAGTTCTTGTGATATTATTTGTGTTAAATCGATATATATGATAATTCATTCATTATAAATTAGCGGATAGTTCTTTAAATTCGCGTTAATAATTATGTTTCAAATTTTTCTCATTTCTTTTATTGTAGCTTTAACAGGTGCATTATCACCTGGCCCATTATTAACTTTTACAATCTATAAGTCCATAAAACAGAAGAGAGGATATTTAGCAGGAATCTTTATTGTTTTAGGACATGCAACAATCGAATTCATTTTAATTATTGCATTATTAACAGGTGCAACCCTTTTTTTTCAAAATGCAGTATTTCTAACTATTATTGGAGTTATAGGGAGTCTTTTTTTAGTAATATTTGGATTCCTAGTTATTAGGAATGTATTTAATACTGATTTTAACGTAGATTTTAATCTAGAGGATAATAATTTTAAAGGATACAAAGGTAATAGTTTTATCGGAGGGATTATTGTTAGTTTAAGTAATCCTTATTGGGAGTTTTGGTGGGCAGTCATTGGCTTAAGCCTTATGATTTCCTTTAATATTAGTTTTAAAAATCCCATAGGGATACTCCTATTTTTTATTGGCCATGAATTAGGAGATATTGTCTGGTATTTACCAATCTCTACGTTTGTATATTTTGGAGGAAAGAGTTTAAACCCAAAAATCTATAAATATGTGTTAATAGTTTGCGGGGGTTTTATGATAATATTTGGAATTTATTTAATAATTAGCATTATCATAGCTCCTCCCGTTGTATGATCTCAATATTATTAAGAAATTTTATTATGGTTCGTTTCCTAATCCATAGAAAATAGGATCGCCTTATTCAATAATATTTATTTACTTGATTTTTATGAAAGAAGATTTAACAGATTCAAAAATTCGCCCATTTTTAATCCGAAAATTACTTACTATTTGTCCAGTTTGCAAAAAGAAAATTTATGGAAGGGATATCGATATTCTAAAAATTGATACATCGAAAATCACCCATTGGCCTTTAAGATATATCCATTGTCATACTAATAATAATGTCCCATTACATGCTCTAACAATATTTATAGATTCTAATTTTTCTGTTCGAGGAAATGATGTATCAAGCTTTCTAAAAATAGAAAAGTAAATGTTTAATTTAAAAATTTTATTATTGACTATCTTCACTTTCAAACATTTCGGAATAAGGCTCAAGGAAATGGTTTTGACACATCGGACATGAGTTATGTTCAGAAAGCCAAAATGCTACACACAGATAATGGTATGTACTGGCACAGAAAGGGCAAGTAATTATTTTGTCTTTGGCAAAATTGATGTATTTATGACAAACTGTACATTGAACATCTGATCGGGATATACCCTTGCTCATACGCACACGGTTTGACAAAATTTTTTCTAATTTTGATAATTCCACTTGATAAAGCCCTAAAGAATTATTTAATTGGTTAATCTTTGATTGTAACTCAGATATTCTCTCTTTTAATTCTTCCTCACTCAATTTCTCTGCTAAATAAGCAGATAATGCGAAATTTAAAGGTAATTGTTCAAAATTTTCAGTTTGCTCAGTTATTTCGGTAATTGTTGCAAATAAGATTCCCTCTTTATCAAGTAATTCTTTAAAGCTTTTTAATAGTTTATTTATTAAAAGAGATATAAGAAAGGTTAATTGTTGCCTTTTACGGTTAAAATTATCCTCCCAAAGTTTTATTACCTGATAAATATCAATATCATGTGTTTTAACCGAATCTAATTTCTTATAAACGTGTTCTTTTATTTGCTGAATTTTTCCACTATACTTATTTAAAATTTTTTTAATCGTTTTTAATTGAGGAAACTCTTCCTTAATAATTAGGGATGCTTCATCTTCATAGTTACTGATTAATTCATTAACCTCTGAAATTTTTTCATTAACAAATTTTCTAATATCTACTCTGATCTCTTCATCTTCAACAGTTTTGATAAATGTTAAATATTCATTTTTTCTACGGAGTATTTCAGAGGTTGTATTTGAAAAGATCTTTCTATATGGCTCTGTAATATTTTCATAAGGTTTAAGATAATTTTCTAATGGTAACACCCAATCTTCGATCTCTTGGATTTTAGAATAAAACTCATCAATTCGTTCATAATAAATGTTTGTAATTTTCTCAAACTCTTCTGACTCGTCGATATCCTGAATTTTTTCTTGGAATTTCTTTTCCAATCCTAGAACATAATATTCCACAATTTTTGGTAAAAAAATTCGAATTTTCTGGGTTTTAAGTGTATCAGCATTAATCTCTATTTCTTTCTCTCCTATATCTAATTTATTAATTTCAACAAAAATATCTTGAAATTTATCCAAAATTAATTCTTTAAGCAAAGGCTTTATGAATCTTTTGAGATTTTCGATAACTTCCTTCCTTTCAAGTATATTTATAAATTCATCTCCTTGATATTTTTCGATGATCTTGTTTATATCTAAGAGATAAATTAAATCAAAATAAAATCTAATATCTTTTTCATCCATCGATAAAAAATATTGATAGATTTCATCGAAATGAACCGTTAATAATAATTCTTTTTTATCTTTTTTTCTTCTTTTTAATCCTACTTCATGTAAGCTTTCGATAAACGTAAAAAATTCTTTAAATTCATCCCATTTCGTTAAATCATTCGGTAATTCATTTAATTTAAAATTAAGATTCTTTATTTTATTTATTTCAATCCACAAATATATCGAATCATCATAAACATTGTTAACTTCTTTTAATGAATTTATTATATTAGATGCTATCTCATTACTCTTCCGAAGTAGCTCAATCGTACGTGATATTAAATCATTTAGATAAGCATTACTGTTTTTTATAATTCTTTTAATATTCGAACAATTTGAATTCGCATTTTGTAGGTTTTGGATTATTTCATTTAGTTCTTTAAGTATTCCAGACTTTACATGGTAATATAATTCTA
>CAYSZJ010000176.1:0-4031 GCA_964435435.1 uncultured archaeon | reverse complement strand
GAGCCTCTAATCCATATAATGAGAAAGAATTCTTATAATAAATTATTATTGATTAAAAGGAAAACCATTGCATAACACTTCAAGAACAAGTTAAAATAAAATTATTCCCCTATTTCTTTTATTTCAAAGTATTTCTCTTCTGCTCCTTTTTCCGTTATTGTCAGAAGGTCTAAACCATTACCAGACATGACATCCCGCTTAATAGCATTACGGATCGCTTTCTCAACCAGTTTTTCACCAGCAGTAATAGTCATAGCAGGTTTGTACTCTGCTTCTAAAATACCAATTGACAATAACATTCCAGTTCCAGTTGTTCCATAATCCTCAGGCATTAAACTTCCAAGAGCATCTAATGTATATAATTTGGGACCATCTTTATCCATACCCGCTACAACTAAGTTAGTTAATAATGGCATCATCTTACGAGAGTAAAGATAATTTGAGACCATCTTTCCCATGCTCTTAGTAGAAATTCTTTCGTCTGCGTCTAAAAGATATAAGTTTGCTTGCGCCCGTAAGATTTTTACAAGGATCTGGAAATCTCCAATAAGACCATAAGCAGTTAGACCAATATAATCAGTAATCTTGAAGACCTTCCTTGTCATTTTATTTGTAACAGTATAACCCCATGTTGCTCGTCGATCATTACCTAATACAACCCCATCCTTACATTTAATAGCCACACCGCATGCTCCAGGGACTAAAATAGCTTGTTCTGCCATCAGAATTGCCTTTTTAAATTTATATTATTGAATTAATAAGTTTATTTTGATATTATAAATAAAAAGAATTAATTAAAATTTGTGTTTTAAATTATAAAATTTAACTCTTTGCGTTAAAAAATACTGAAATTTTTTTTCTTCATCAACAGCTTTAATTTTTCATATTACAATTACTCATATGATCTCTAGATTGAAATCAATTTTTACTTCTAAATTCAATCATGTCTTAATCTATATGATCACATAATTAATCAAATGATACTCATATGGGGATGATTTTTTTCATTTAAAAATTTTTTAATTCCTCATTGAATTATAATGAAACAAATATTAAAGACGATTTACTCAATATTGGCATCCGAATAATTGTGATATTACAAAAATTAATTCATCTTTTTTGAATGGTTGACTATGATATGATCATATAAGTGATGATAAGACATTCATTAAGGATAACTTTATTTGATTTTAATTTTAGTACTTCGCCATTGAATCATAATAATACCAAGTTAAAAAACCCTTTCACCATAATGAATCTTTGAATAATTATCATACTAAAAAAATTACCTCATTATTTTCGAATGATCAGCTATTGAATGATCATAGATGAAGACTCTTTAATTGGAACAAAAATTTTTTGTCGTAATTTTTTTTTCATTTAACTCTTCAGAGTCTTCTGATTTGCCATAACATTTAAATAACTCTTCAGATATTATATTATCTAAGAAACTCTAAAATTAAATTAAAAAAAAATTAAAAATCTAAATTCTTAAAAAATAAGTTAAAAAATTGGAGGAATGAATTATGGCAAAGAAAAAACATAGATCATTAGTCTCTTCGACTTTGAGTGGATTTTTGCCTGGTCTCCTATTAGGAGGTTGATGAAACAACAAGGCGCTAGTATAGTAGCCCGAAACGCTGTCGACTTGTTAATCGACCACCTTGAGAAGACTGCTAGTGGTTTAACTGAACAAGCAAGAACCTTTACCATGCATGCGAATCGTAAAATAAGCAATAGACCTCTTATTGCCTGTATATAGATAACAAAAAATGATCTCCTTTTGGCGATCAAATACAAATAAGCATGTATGGCAAATAAAACTCTAATTATTTTTTTTTTTATTTTATTTAATTATATTATCTTTGTAAAGATCTTTTAAACTTTCATAATGGATAATAGTTGATTTAGGAACTCCTTAATCTTTTTTAGATACCAAATATTAGAACAGATTAGATTTGAGTACTTCAAACATGAGCTAAAAAAATAATTGATTTACCAAAGATTAATCTGCCTTTATGTTTTGAAAAGGTAGTAGAGGATATCTTTAAGGATTTCACATTTTATAGAAACAATACAATGATAAATGAATTGCCGATAAAATTATTTGAGTTTATCAAGAACCAACAATTCAAGAGGAAGGGAAAATCCTCCATTTTAATGAGTTGTTTTACATTAAGAAAAATCGCATTTTATTGTCAACAAAAATTAGAAAATAATAAAAAAGAAAAGTAAAATCTTTTTTTGCTTATTCTCTTTCTAATGGGAAAGGAATATTTTATTCTTATTTTATCTACTTTTTTTTAATTATAAAGAGCTTTAGAAGTAAATAAAAGACTAGAATCTAATAAGATTTGAAAGTTACTTTGATATCTTAGATTTTTTTTATCTTATCTCTTAGAACTTTTAAAATGGGAGTGATCACATCTTTTTTGGTACAAATTTATTGTTATATCTCAATTCAGCATACATCACACTTCCGTATTCATGTTGTCGTAGTAATACTTGTAAATCTTTTCCAATAAATATATAGATATTAATATTTGTCCCTTTACTTTCTTTCCATCCGCTACTTAATATTATATCCATTTCTATAGCTTCTTTTCTATGCATAGTTAATAATTCAACTTGAGATATTACTCCTAATCGATCAATCCCTTCAATATTTTCTTTTGGGTTTTCAGTCTTAGGATCAATATGCTTTATACAGAAATCACAAATATCATTTACAGCATTATAACATTTTTTCCGAACAGTTTTCCTTTTTTCTACTTCTTTATTTTCTTCTACACTCTTAAATATAAATGGCAATAATAAACGGAGAAAAAAAGACTGGGGAAGAAATGATAACAAGAATCAAATATCTCGCGCATCTATGATTGAGCATTCAGTCCATTCTTGTTTTAGAACCAATCAACTAGTTCTTGTTGGGGATAGTACTTATTGAAAATTAATTCTTCAACTAAAGTAATATAATCCATAACAGTATTATGGCATTTTTTAAAATTAATCTCTTCTTTCAAATTTATTGTTTTATAATGCACAATGGAATTCCTAATTTTTCTAAATTCTTTTAGCATTTTAATGTCAATATTACGTTTTTGACTTTCATTTTGGAAATCCAATTCTAAAAAATCGTCTAAAAATTTTGAGATAAACACATCAATATTCAATCTATAATAATCAAAAACTTCATTATACATTTTTTTAGCCATGTATTTTTGTAAAAAACCTTCCTCATCATAAAAATCATATACAATATCTTTATATTCCATTGTTAATTTCTTTTGATCCTTCTTATTTTTTAGAGATTTTGCCATCACAGGTGGATTAATTGATAAAAATTTAATAAAAAATTTACGATTAAACGCTTCTAAATAAGTCATTAAGTAAACCAATCCCATTTTTTTTATTAAATCAATTGAATCTTTTTCTTCAATTTTAAGATAAATCTCTTCAATCACGGAATTTGTCGTACTTATTTCATTTTTAAACTTTTCTGCTATTGATTCTAATTCACCTTTTCCCATTTTAGACATCATAATAATTTTTATAGAATTATTAATAATATAATTGTCTAATTTGTAAAAAATAGTTTTGTAATTGATGCTTAAATATTCCTTTTAAACCCAATACAAAAAAAATTGTAGATTGAAATTGGGGGTAAAATCTCCTTTAAGTAATTTCACTATTTTCTGAGATTAAATCAAAAAATAGATATTAAGTATTTTTTTCCTTTATAAATTTAAGAAGACAGTCTAATTAATCTAATTAATATACAGATCCTTGAAAGTTTTGCCTGTGAGTCTCATAGGTAACCTATTTTAGGTGACATAGAAGATGAAAAAAACCCTTGCTCTTCCTTTCTTAGTATATTTAGTATTGATGTCGCCTATCTTCCTTCAATCATCAGAAGCATCCAATGAGGGGCTAGGTGTCTCAAAAAGATATATTTCTGTTTTATTAATTAAATTATAAGACAAATACTTATGTGGTCGTCAAGGCAGAAGGTCGAATTATTAAAGATCCTA
>CAYSZJ010000175.1:0-7641 GCA_964435435.1 uncultured archaeon | reverse complement strand
TTGATACTGGAATAGATCTCTCTAAATTATATAATTTGAGTAAATTTATCGAAAAAGTATCTGGTGTTCCATTGCCTTATAACAAACCCATTGTTGGTAGAAACACCTTTTTACATGAAAGTGAGCTTCATGTAATGGGAGCTTTAGAAAAAGAAAAGTTTTGGATGTGTTTTACCCCATATAAGCCAGAAGTAGTAGGGCAAGAAGAACATGTAATATTTGGTCCAACTACATTACACGGAGATGCGCTTAAAATAAAATGTGAACAAATGGGTATAAAAAATTATGAATATTACAGAGATATACTTATTAAAAAAGCACATGATATAATAACTGAAAAAAAATTCATTACAGAAAAAGAATTAGAAGATTTAATAAGAAGTACAATTTGATTAATCTTAAAATATGTACCTAAATTTTATTTATTTGCCTGATTGGTTTTTCTAGTCCATTAGAAAAACTAATTTTAAAAGTAAAATACATCACTTGTTACTCAACTTATATTTTCTCAAATTTATAAAAAATTAGGATTTTTTCAATGAAAATCTTTAAAAAGAAATCTTTATACGTTATATGTCTACTGTATATAACTTGCTTGCCTATTTCCTGCTTTATAATAAACGATAATAATGGATTTAATTATAGTACTGAATCTCATGTTATCTACCCTCAAGCTATTAACCGTACAGGTAAAATATTCAGCAACTTAACAGCATTTGGTAAAGGTTGTTATATTAATAATGATCAACCAAGTTTAAATAATCAACCAAATATTTTCATACCAAATTATAATATCTCATACGCTAAATTATACTTTGAAAATATCACAGCAATTAATTATACTAGAAATATTGAAACTGAGCCAACAGAATTTATCATGAGTTATTCTGAAATAGATCCAATTTATGTATATCAAAAATTTGCGGTTGAAACAGATCAATATATCAATAATGTAAGCATCTTTATTCAAGACGTAATTGATGAAGATGATTATACAGATGAGAATTCATGGGAAGTTTCTATAGTAAATTGCTCAAATGATCCCCTTGGTACACCGAACTCAAATGATACATTAGGAACGCTAAAAAGACCTCACCCAAATAATGTGGTAGCTCATTGGGAAGTGTTTGACTTTAAAAATTCAGATATTGGCCCAATTTTTCTAAATACGTTGAAAACAAATTGGACAATTAAAGATGGTGTAAAAAAGTACTGGTTTGCAATAAAAATAAAAATACCCCCAAATGATTGGCAAACTGGAGGAGGCCCAAAATTCCTTTACTTAAATCCAGATGGTACAGATCCCAATGATATAGGAGAAGGAGAAACATTTGCACAATCTCCTCAATTTATTAATATAACATATAATACCGATGATGTTGTGGAGACATATATTTTAAATGGTACTCTTATCAATGGTGACATTGATTCATTTAAATATTTCGATAATAATAGGTTTTTCATTAATAGCTCTCTCAATGGTGGACGGCATGATATAGTATTTTACGTCAAATTAGAGGTTGATAACTTAACAAATACAGAATACACTTGGGATGATTTAAAAAAAATAAGAAAGGATCGCCCATTAGAGTGGAAAACTATTTTAAATAGCATAATTTTTAGTATAGACTTTTCTCTTGTTATAAATGTTAGTGATACTAATTCAATCAACGGCGCTGCTGCAATATGGATTAATCCTGATACAGGATTGGCTAGCTTTATTGACCCTTATCATATGGATATTTTGCAACAAAATGAAGTTTTACAAACTTTCTCGGCAATTGAGCCTGAAGAAAAACTTGAAGTGATACAGCATATGAACACTTCAGCTAATGGAAATAATTCTATTGTATTTGGATTTTACTATATTGGAAATGCTAGTTTTGGAGTTTATAATTCTTCAGTAAATTTATTTAACGTTGAAGTTGGAGAGATAAAAACTATTAAAGATATTCAAAAATACGATCCTATAGTACATGATTTACATTATACTAACAATGTAACTTTATTAAACAGTACTTTTATGACTCCTAAAGATGAGATAATTAAATCCATAGAGAAAAACGATAATCAATTCCTTGAAGTTCTTGGAGATTCCGATTCAAACACCACGATAATAGATTTTACATTTAATGTATTAACTAATTTAGATAGTTCACTATGGGATGTGGACAACCCATTTGATTGGATATTTAATTTACCGAATCCTAGAATATATCAAATTGATTTTCGAATTAGTTCTAATGTAAGCATTCAAGATTCTTTAAATCTTACTCATGCTGTATTAGAAATATACAATGGTGGTGATTTTCCCTATTTTTATGGAAGAGATTGGTTTCAATTTTCCGATAACAAAACCTTTGCAGATATAGGTGAAGATACTAAAATTCTAAAATTTGATCCCTACTATACTTGGATTATAATGCATTTGCTTAATGAAAGTGAGGATAATTCTCTTAGAATGAGACTTCGATTTATAGGAAATGGTACGTTTAAAGGAATAAACGTCTCGATTGATGAATTTACTTTAAATTTCCACGTTCAGAACGCATTTTCTTCAGATATTACTTCTAGAATTGGATTCGGAATAAATAACAATATATTGAGTCCTTCTGACATTTTTATGGAAAACTTTTGCACTCCTATTTCAAATGATGGAATTGGTAAAGGTTTTTGGGAAGGTGAAATTGATAACGCTGTTATATCTCAAGGATTTTTTGAATTCGAAGTAAGCTCTCTCTGGCATGCTATCAGATTTGATGTGAGAATATTATGTGAAATATTTAAAATACAACCCATTTTGCAATTTATTGAAATTCCAGCTTCCCGATATATGACAGGAACCAGAATATTTTCAGTGAAGATCATAGAACCAGGCGGTAAACCTATGGAAGGTTTTGAAATTATTTTTGAAATAGTAAATGCCGATAATATCACAATCTCTGATGTAACAGCTGTATCGGGTGAAGAGGGAATAGCTAATGCTTCTTTAAATTTTAAAAATACAGGAAGAAAATTTTCCATCCGAGTTAGATTTGCTGAACAGGGGCTTTATGCTAATCAAGAAATATATTCAGATTATATCAGGATTGTTGATGAGTATACTATTTTTATGGATAATTTTCTCAGATTTTTGCCGTATATAATAATTGGCTTAGCTGCTATTATTTCTTTTCTCACGGTAAGATATTATAGACATGCAAAATTAAGAAGGGTTTGGTCAGAAGAGGCGATGGTTTTAGATGATTTAATTAAAACCACCTATGTTATGATTATACATAAAGATGTAGGAGTTTCTATATATGATAAGCAAATATCTTTAGAAGGAATCGATTCTGATTTAATTTCTGGATTTCTGCAGGCTATTTCAGCATTCAGACATGAAATTAAAAAGGATCCGGAAAGTGCTGTTAAAGGTAAAGGATTTGAAATGGATTATTATGATTTCAAAATTGTGATTACTGACGGTGATTTTACACGAGTAGCTTTAATATTGGATGGTGTACCTTCAGAGAAACTGAAAGAAAACCAATGGTTATTTACAGAACATTTTGAAAAACGATATGGAGAAAATTTAAAGGATTTTACAGGAGATATCACACCCTTTAGAGGAGCTGATGACTTAATTGAAAAGTATTTCAATATTACATTAGTATATCCACTTCAATTAGGAAAACATTATGAAGTAATTAAATTAAAGGGTTTAGAAAAAGCTCTTATCGGAGTTGCAGAGCAAATTCAAAAAGAAAAGAAATTTTTCTTCGTATCAAGTCTCTTAAACTTCGCTATGGCTGGAAGAAAGGAATCACGCAATGAAATTATATATACTATTTTAGAATTAAAATTAAAAGGGCTTCTAATTCCGGCTAAATTGGAATAATTTTAAAAAAAAATATATTTCTTATTTTTTTATTATTTTTTCCAGAACTTTGAATAATTTTGTTAAATTATGAACATAAAAAAAATTAGGGAATTTTAGCGAATAAAAGCTAAAATGGACTTTAGTGGCTTTATTTTCCTCTGGAGCTGAAGCTGGTTTCATTAATTCTGGTTTATTGATACTTTATACCTTTTTTTAAATTTTACTTTAAATTGATTTAGTTGAAAAAGAATTAAATCGGTATTTAACACTTAAAGAAACCAATTTTTATTAAGTAGGTGGAATAATAAAATATAATGGAAAAAGAATCAGTGAGTGCTAAAAAAACTCAACGAATTCTGAGTCTTTTAAAAAGATTCTTGAAAGATGAGGTACTTAAACTTACAGAATTAGATAGAATAGATCCTATAATTTTTCACTATTACCATGAAATTATTCGATTTTGGAGCAAGTTAAATTTTGTAATTAAAAAAACTTTGAGATCTATAGAAAATATTGATTCTTTAGATATTATTGAGTATGAAAAATATCTTTATTCAACTTACCGCATAATCTGGGAAGGTGCGCCAAAAGAATCAGTATTGAAAGAAATTGAACCATATATAACTTCAGATAAAGAAAATTTTATAATATTTCTTGACAAACTACGATCTTTTTCATGGGATAAGGCATTAGAGGGCAAAAGTCTCGAAGAGAAATTAAGTATTGAAGAAGCCATACCGAGTTTTGTTGTCCAACGTCTCTCTAATATTTTATCATTTGACTTTTTAAAAGAAAACATACATAGTATGAATGATTTTTTCAAAAAAACAACATTCACTGTGTTTGTAAAAGAAAATATAGAAAATGCATCTAAAGAGAAAACGATTTTTCAGGA
This sequence comes from uncultured archaeon, assembly GCA_964435435.1. Lineage (GTDB taxonomy): Archaea > Asgardarchaeota > Lokiarchaeia > Sigyniarchaeales > SOKP01 > Loki-b32. The sequence continues at coordinate 2,884 of CAYSZJ010000175.1, read as the reverse complement.
AGATAAAGATATAACAAATCTTTTTCAGATACCAATCAAATTTAAAAGCGAGATTGTAAGATCAAAATCATATCAATCTGGAGATTTAATCATTTTGGATAAAGGTTCTGCACTAATTGTGACTATTTTAGAACCAAAAATAAATGAAAAGATCTGTGACTTTTGTGCAGCACCTGGAATCAAAACCAGTTTAATAGCATATCTCACAAATAATAAATCACGTATTATTGCAGGAGATTTTCATACTGAAAGAACTAAAATAATGAAAAACCTATTATTAGACTTGAAAATCCCCAATATTAATATATTAAATGAAGATAGCATTAACTTTCCAATTAGATTTGAAAATTATTTCGATCGAATCTTATTAGACGCCCCTTGTACTGGAAGTGGGACATTTTTATCTAATCCTGAAATAAAGTGGCGTCAAAATGAGAATTTTCTTTACCAAAACATTACGTTGCAGAGAAAATTAATTGAAAGTGCTATAAGACTTTTAAAACAAAATGGCATTTTTGTCTATTCTACTTGCAGTTTATATCCTGAAGAAGGAGAATATCGAATTCTGGAGTATATGAATGATTTAGAACCTTTAGACTTACCCACATGGCTTTCTCCAAGTTATAAGGTTAATGATTCTATTCTACCTGGAACAGGAAGATTATTTCCATCAGTACATCAAACGCAAGGGTTTTTCATAGGAAAATTCAAAAAAAGAGGATAATTACGCTCATTATGTCAAAAAGGAAATTTTGGACAGTAGGACAGATTGATGCCACTGGTATACGAGGACCACATGAAAAAGAGCTTGAAGATATTAGTAATGCTAAGTATCCTTTATTTACTGGAATCGATATAAACCAATTAAAACAAATTATAGAAGAAAATCTTGGAGGAAAAATTGAAAACATTGGTTTCAGTGAAGATTGGACAATAACTATTGAAATGTTTCCTGAAGTAAATATTCATATGGCTTATTCTTATTTTGGTGATGAATTTGGAGATGGTATTGAAGCCGAATTTAAATTTTATTTTTCAGGAGAAAGAGCCACCTGGGTTCCAGGAGAAGATAGTGCAACGTATATCAATATAGTAATGGATTTAATAGAAAGAAAATTGAAAAGTCAAGAACCATTTGAACAGAATTATGATTCTAAATCTGATTTAATGAAAAAAGTCTTACTACAGAGAACTAAACCTTTCGAATTGTTAAAAGAGGGGGATAAAGAAAAACTTGAGACATTTCTTGGAGCTAAAGTGTGGAAACTTACTGAGGGATGGAGAATAAAAAAAGAGATATTTCCCAAGATTTTTATAGAAACTGTTTGGAATAAAGATACAGGTTTAGATATTAAATTCTCAGGTGAGAATCTAAGTAAGAATATAAGTAGTTATCATATAGAATTAATTGGGATCTTCTTAATTAACCATATTCTCAGATGTATTACAGTTAATAATCTTGAAAAAGATTTACCTGATATCTGCTATATAATGTTTTCAAGATACTATACAAAATTAAAAAATTGGGTTCATAGAACAAGATAAAAAAAGATATAAAAATTTAATTTAACAGGCTATCCAAGATACAGAGCGACCTTTTTTTCCTGCTCTCTTAATTTTTTGTGCATTTTCCAATTCCGACATAATTTTCCAAATTTGAGAATTACTTAATTTAAAATATCGCCTTAATTCTGGGGTAGTCATCTTGGTTTCACTCAATAAATTCGGAATTAATCGCATAATTTCTTCCACAGTATCCACATCGGAATCCTTAGATTCTGTATCTTCTAATTCCTCATTATCCATTTCTGTGATAATTCTTGACGCAATTTGATTTAATTGTTTAATATTTTCATTGATACCATGTGGTTTCATAAAAAGGCAACATAATTCTAAGTCTTGTGGAAATGCCACAATATAGAATTTATCATATAAAATTGCTCGTGGTTTTTTAGAACCTTGGTTACCACCTCGAAATGCCAGATAAAAATTCATAGCGAAATCATCTAAATTTACACCAACTTTAGTGTTATTATATTCTTTTTTCCATTTGAGAAATGGACCATCTATCATATCAAAACCGATTAAAGCGGCTCCAAATAATTCATTCTCACTAAAATTCATTCTATTAATCCTCTCCTAATTGCTATATGTTCTAATTCTTTTTTAATTATGTTAAGTAATTTCAAACGTTCTGCCGGATCGATTGCAGTAAGCCCATACGTTTTGACATGTAAAAGATCTTCAACTCGTTTTGCATCCATACATCCATCATTTAAATCTTGCTTATTGGCGATAGCAATGATAGGACATTCTTCACCTACAAAATGACAAGCATAGTTTATGAGTTCCCTTGAATTTAACACATTTCGTGGTGTTGAATCAGTAACCACAAATATTAAATCTGAACCTAATAAGTAGTCTTTAGAATAAGTCTTAAGATACGATTTTTGACCTCCTAAATCCCAAACTCTTAGAAAATAATCATCAAATTTCACAGTTTTTAAATCTAATCCATGTGTTGGTATATAAAATCTGTCTATTGCATTTTCTGATAAAAGTTTCGCCATGGTTGTTTTACCAGTAGCCGGAAAACCAACCAACGAGATCTTCACAAGCTTATCCAATTCAGAACTTAACATATTAATTATGACTTCTTTAATGACTTATTAAGAAAGAATGAAAAAATAGAGAATATGAATCTGGATAATATCTAAATATTATTCTCGCTAATACTGTTTATTTACTCTTTTACTATTAGTAAATATATATGTTTATAGAACGGAATTTCAAATCTGAGTCATTCAATTATTTAATAAAAAAAAATTTAAAAAAGTCTATTTTTTCTTTAGAAAAAACTTTCTCATCCATCTTGGAAGTATAA
>CAYSZJ010000174.1:0-7665 GCA_964435435.1 uncultured archaeon | reverse complement strand
CATGCTCTATTGGAAAACTTTATATTAATTAATTCACCAATCTTTTAAATATGGAACTAATGAAAAATGAATTTATAAAATTTATTAAAGAAAGAAAGAGTATTAGAAGCTTTATTTATAAAAAGATTGATAAAAATATTATTTTAGATATATTAGAGTGTGGACGCTGGGCACCTTCTGGGAATAATAGTCAACCATGGCGCGTTTGTGTAGTTATTCATCCGACTGTTAAGCGAATGCTTTCAGAACTCACTAAATATGGAGGAACTATTGAAGAAGCCTATGTAAATCTTGTAATATTTTTAGATCTTGAAAGAGTTTATGATAGAGTAAAGGATATTCAAGCTATTGGCGCGTTTATGCAAAATCTACTTTTAGGAGTCCATGCTATAGAAAATATCGGTGCAGTCTGGATAGGTGAAATTTTGAGTAAGAAGGATGAGGTTAATGAAATTTTTAAATTCCCAACTGATAAATTCGAACTTATGGGCATCATAACAATAGGATTAGTTGACGAAGCTCGAGAAAAGGCACGTGAAAAAGAAAGAGAGCGTCGCCCATTAGATGAGTTTATTGATTGGTATTAACTTTAATTAGAAAATCTGTTTTTCATTTACTTTCTTTTTTATCAATTGCTTCAACAATATTAGGATTGAGAATCCAAATTCCAAGAATGAAAAATGGAATTAATGACCATTCAACAATAATTGAAATTATAAAAGGAGCTTGTGGACTAACTGTATCCCATACAATGCCTCCTAAGAAAGGACCTATAATCATACCAACAGACTCGAAGACAGAAATTAAACCAAATAATTTCCCACGATGTTTAATCGACACGCGACTAAGGAAATTAATAAATATAAATCCAGATGTGAGCATTATTGTATTATCAATTATTAATAAAAATGCGAAAAACCACAAATCCCTACAGAGAATAATTAAAAATGTGACAAATCCCCCGATTATACTTGCTATTGAGATGCCAAGATAGGGATTAATTTTATCTGCTAAAGTACCAAGTTTTGGGGCAATAATTGTTCCTATAATAGATGTTGGAAGAAAAAACCATGATACTAGACTCGGATTACTGCTTACATTAAGGAAGATTAAGGGTAATATAAAAGGTCTATAAATTCCTATATTAATAGCACCCAAAAACAATGCATAAAATAATAATATTATCCCTAATAAATAGAAATGAACTGATTTTTCCGATTGAGTAATATTATTGATTTCTGATTCTAAATTTTCATCTGTTCCATTAATTAAATCACCGGGATATTGGAATTTCTTTTGTTCGTCAACTTTTCGAGAGAATTGAATTCCTGCATAAAAGTTAGCAATTCCAAATATTGGGATCGCACTAAAGATTAGAAAAACATTATCAGGCGTAAAAATATTTGTTAAACTAAAAATTGTAAAACCAACTATTGTTCCGAGTATCATTCCTATCCCCAACGCAAATCTCCTTTTCCCAAACGCAGAAGAACGATGATATTTTGATGATTTTTCAGATATAATAGCATCTAACGGATTCCAAAAAATATAAGCCCCTAAGCCTAAGAGGAACCCGCTAAAATACATTCCTACTAAAGACTGCATTATTATTGATGCATATAACCCAAAATATGACAATCCACGCCCAAAAGCTCCAATCATCACAAGAATTCGTTTAGAATAATGATCTGTTAAATATCCTATAAAAGAAGAACTAATTAATCCTCCAAATGTCAAAAATGCTGGGAAAAGCCCAATTGCAACACCAGTAGCGCCCAAAACTTGACTTATCATATATGTAATAATGAAATCTACGAAAAAAAGCCCTAAAGCATTCCAAACAACAATAAAAATGACTGAATCAAAATCTGAAGTAAATTTATGACTGTCAGGTGTAGACTCTTTTTTAACTCTCCTTAAAGTTAACCGCATGATATTACATGGAAAAAAAGAAGCATTAAAAAAAAATTTTTGTTTAAGATATTATCTTATGCTGAATCCGATATATTACTCAATTCTTTTTCCCGTTGCCTCAGAATAGTGGAAATTCGATTTACATCCTTATTTATCCATAATGTAGCAAGTAACCATAATAGACCCCCCATTATTCCTAAGATCATAGTTATTAGCACCGTCAGTTGGAAATTTTGATTGAATGATATTAAGATATATCCTGCTATGATAGGTCCTGATCCCGCCCCTAATGCTTCCAGAAATTGATTTGCAGAATTAATTTTGCCTTGAGCTTCAGGTAAATTTATTTCCTGTAAAATAGGGGGTTGATTTATATTCCAAAGGCCTCCAAAAGCACGTGCTATAAATGCAACTAATCCAAATATCCAAAAAATCGGAAAAGCCAAGATAAATATTAAATTATTCCCCTCTACAGCAGTCATATTAGGAATAGGCAGATTAAAAATAACCATATACACAGATGATAAGATTATTATTGAAATTACAATTATATATATTCTATTTTTGATATTCTTCTTACCTAATCGGTCAGACACTTTGGCAAAAGCTAATGAACCTATTATACCTCCTGGTAATCCAAATAATATCATGAAAACAGCAGTTACAAGCGGAGACAAATTATAAGGAGGAGATTGTAAGTATGCAATAAGCAGAAAATCGGGGACAGCTAACAAAATTGTGGTAAAGATACCTTCAAAAAAAGCAATTAAATTAGTGGGGGCTACAATTGTAGATTTTATGGTTTCTTTAGTCAATTGATATTCATAAACAACTTCTTCACTTGAAAGAACATCTTTTAACTCTTCACGTGTAGCACCTCGTTTTGGTTCTCTTCCCCTTATTAATATAATGAATCCAAAAAGTAATGCTAAAATTCCCATAATCACAAAATATTGCTTCCAATAATTATTTTGAAAGGAAAAGGCGGAAACTACCATCCCTATGATTTGAAATAATTGAAATAATGCTTGGATAGCGCCAAAAAATTGAGATCGCTCTTTATCTTCTGTAGAATCGTTAACATGTGAAGTAATAAGAGGCCAAAAACCTCCGATTGAAAAACCTCTAACTAAGCTAAATACTAAGAAAAACATATAAGTTGTCTGACCTTGACCTTCTGGTACAAAACCATTAAAAAATAGACCAATTCCATAAGTCATTTCTACAATCGCCATCAATTTAGTTCGAGAAAATTTATCAGCTAATACGCCAAATAATATCCCTGAAAAAGCAATAATATAAATTGAAGTTCCTGTTAATATTCCTAATTCGCCAGCGTGATCTGCAAATGTGTCACCTGGCCACATAATGCCTGAAACGATAACGATATTAATAAATAGCGTAGAAATTATAAATGCGTATGAAGTGTAAATTAGAAAGTGTGGCCAAAGTCTTTTTATCAGTAATAAGAATCCAGTTTTTTCTTCAACAGCTTCAGAATTTATTTCAGAATTCATTGTAGAATTGAAAATCTTATCTTACATTTAAATATTTTTAATCAAATCATAAGTAATTAAATATTAGGAATTGGACAAAAGCAGTCGTAAACAATACTAAAATAAATTAATTTTTTTATAAATTCTATTAATCTCAAATTTTCATTTAAACTTAGTGATTTCGTAAGATTATTAATTATATTATTTAAGAAAGAATAACTAAAATCTTATACAAATTCTATTTATTATATAAAATAATCTAAATCTCTCACTACACAATCTACCAATTAAAAATGTCAAATAATACTAAAAAATTGGAAAAAAAGGATAAGATAGATCCCACCTGCCATAAATGTAATGGCATTAATTTTTGCGTTATTGGAAAGCCAAATAAAAATATGGAAAACTGCCCCATGATTGTTAACTCTGAAATTGAAGAGGAAGCGATTAATTATTACAAAGCTGATGAATTCATAAAAAAAAACCACCAGTATTGCATCTACAGTAGAAGCATCAGGATATATTCATTGGCCTCGTTTAAAAGATACTATAGAGTTTGCTAAAAGAATGGTTTTTACCAAATTAGGATTAGCTTATTGTATTGGTTTATTGAAAGAAGCTAATAAGACAGCAGAATATTTAGAAAAATATGGTTTTGAAGTTTGCTCTGTTTGTTGTAAGACAGGTTCATTAAAAAAAATTGATATTGATGTACCCAAGGAATTTACAATGTTTTCAAAAACAGGGTACCCTATAGGTTTTGTTACATGCAATCCTGTAGCACAAGCGCTATTATTAAATAAAGCCAACACAGAGATGAATATTATCATTGGATTGTGCGTAGGACATGATATCACTTTCACAAATCTTTCAGATGCTCCAGTCACTACTTTAATTGCTAAAGATAGATCATGCCCTCATAATCCAGCAGGAATATTGTATACACATTATGGTGATGCATTTTTTTCAGCGGATTTAAGGAAATTGAAAAATGAATAAGTAGGAATCTTTCATAATTTATTCTAGTTTAACCAAAAATGAAATAAATTTGAGAAGATAGGCCCGATCCAATAATAAATCTTTATCCAATAGATATAAGTGATACCAAGATATAAAAGAGCATATAAAACTCCAAATATAAATCCAAATATAACATCTATAGGGAAATGTACTCCTAGTATTAATCTTGAAATTGCCATAATAATATCCAATACGATAAATACGGATAAAATAATCCAGAAAAAGTCAGAAAAGTAAAATGCAAAAACAAATCCAAAGAATAGTAAAAATGTAACATGCCCAGAAGGAAAAGATTGTTTATCTGATTCTTTCATTAAGTATGGAATTCTTATAAAATCATCATGTTTCTTTACACCTTCTTTTTGAAGCGTGATAAAAGGGCGATTTCTTTTTATTATTTTATAGCGGATAATACTATGAATAATAATACTTTGTTCGAAACCCCCAGTAAAGAGTACCAAGAGATAATACTCTTTAGTAATATATCCATAAATAAACCATATTAACCAAACAAGTCCCCAAAAATATAAGGAACCAAAGAAACTGAAAAAAATAGCAAATCTCTTAGTTCTTCTGCTAAAATCACTTTTATATATACTCAAAAAGGCTCGATGGTCCCATTCTTCAAGCCTTTCAAGATATTCTGATAAAATTGACATAGTTTTATTTCTGTCTTAATTGGGGGGTATGCTTTAGATAAAGTGCATAATTTACTATTTATACTTTTTGCTACTCTTAATCATCTTGATTGATTTTATAATTCCTAATATAATTAGTATTATTTTGATAGATATAACTGATTATAAAGAATTTAAAGAGCCTAGTCCTATATTTTGAAAAAAAGTTTATTTTAAAATAATTATTTATACAATTCTGGAAACCAGAACAATTAAAAAAAGTATTAATATGTAATTTCTTTGCTTATTCAATTTCAATATTAAATTTTTTGAAGATCTTCTTAAGCTCTTCACCTGCTAAATGCTTTAATACATCTTCTAATGGGGCTAAAACATCCTCTTGCTTGGTTTTTCTATTTTTGCTTATTCTTCCTTCTTTAACTTCAAAAGCGCTTTGTGACCAACTAAGTTCATCATTAAATGTAAACCATATAGCTTTATACGCTCCTTCTTGACCACCGTTCCTCGCTAAGGGTTTTTCTTCAATTTCAACTTCAGGATCTTGTAAATAACACCAATCCAAAACCACCCATTCTAGTTTTCTGTCAGAATCTGGTCTATCAGCGAGGTAAATACAATAAGCATGCCCTCCTAATTCGTCATCTGAAGGAGCCACTACAGGATCGGTAAAAACTTGAGCAGCGCACACTTTTACCCGAAATGATGGTATTCCTGCGTTAATTAGCAGTGATGCTATTAAAATTGCTCCGTCTTCACAGTCACCGATTTCAGATTGAATTGATTCAAATGGAAACTGCCAAAATTCAGGGCAATCAGATGTTATATCGTCATATTTATATTTTAAAAAATTGCATACGAAATTTTGAATTGCAAACGCTGTTTGATTAGGTGTATCTCTCCTAAAACCAACATGGTTAATAACATGCCATAAAATTGCATCATTTTTCTTAATAAAAGACTTAACATCCACGTCTATTTCTTTTTTATAGGATTCTCCACGTAGTGCTCTTCCTGTATAAATTATCGGTGCTTTTTCCCATTTATTATTCCAATAATCTGGACCATAATCTCCATAATCCCCTTTAAATTTTTCGATTGGCACATATTCAATAGGTGTGGTCGGTTTTAGAGTTGGTTCTTCTTTTTTTCCAGGGTGTTTTGCTGGGGCTCCGATAAGATTCTTAGCTTCTTTAATCCAACTTTCAACATCCTTTTGAGAAGGCACTTTTGTAAATATGTTAGGTTTCTCATTTTTTAATTGTTTTAACTTTCCTATCGTATTTTTAGGATTTCTATAAGCAAACTCTTTTACTGAATCTACACCTATAAGATTTAACGCATTAGCCATTTCTGGATTCACGCCTTGAATTCGCATTAAATCAGCATGTTCTTGCCAGGTGTCAATTAAATTAGCGGGTATTCCACTTTTTTTTGCTAACTTCTTTATTTGACTTTTAGTAAGAGGTAACAGATCCTCAACGTTAAGAATTCCTTCTTTTTCTAATTTTTTTGCATGATTTTTATCAAGTCCAACAATTTCTATTAACTTCATGTCTAAATCTCCCTATTTTTTTTAAAGAAGAATATTTAATTAAAAATTATTATATTATTAATTTTTATACTATTTCCCCCTTACTTTAAAAACAAAGAATAAAAACTGTAAGTTAATAATTTAAGGCAAATTTCTTTTTTAATTCTTCTAAAGGAATAGGTAAAAGTATTTCCCTTTGGACAAAATCATAGATCAAACCAGAAACCTTCATATTTTTCAATTCTAAAGAATTCTTTGCTTTGGTAAAAAGTGTTCTAAGAAATATACGCCCTTTGTTTTTATGAGCGATGTCCTTTGCTATTTGGTAAATTCTCTTTTCACGGGAAGTAATTTTCCTTCCTTTAGTAGATCCCAATTTATATGGTAAAGTAAGTCTTAAGTGTAATTCATCATCAGCAATCATATCCACGCTCACCTTATAAAATGATTTTCGCCGAAAAATTGAAATATCTCCCTTAAAGTTAGTATACAATTCCTGAAGTTCTCGGTTATATAACCTCTCAAACCTAATGGAAAATGATGTTAAAGTTTCCCTTAATAATAAAACTGGTCTTTGGTTAGTTATTAGAGTAACCCAAATTGTTTTACCCACTCGGGTAATCAAATATTTACCCTCAAGAGTTGCTTGTTCAAAACTTGCCTCTTCTAAGGGTAAATCTAAGAGCTCATATTGAATTGAACTTCGAAAAATATCAAGGAAATCTGGATCAAAATCTCCAGCTGTCTTATAGTAAATAATCTCTTTCGATTCTCTATGAGTTATAATGATATATTCAATTAATAATGCTAAAGATAGATATTCTGAAATTGGAATCTTTACCCTTTACGGTGATTTCAATAATTGTTATTATAAATATCAATTATTTATAATTTTGCCTAATAATTCATAAAGTAATGAGATTTTAATATTAAATTCAAATAGGATCTAAAAAATAGGAATTGAATGTGGAGGGGGTTTTATTATCTCATGATCTCTTTATATAATTTTTCAACAAATTCTAAATTCTCATTTTTTCTTTTTTTAAAAGATTTGAAAATCGTAGCT
>CAYSZJ010000173.1:0-7665 GCA_964435435.1 uncultured archaeon | reverse complement strand
GGAGAAAACATCTTAGAGCTTATAAAAGAGATTTTATATTAATAGAATTAAGAATAAAAGAAAAAAAAGATAATAATAATACATAATATAAAAGTTCTGATTTATCATGTCAATTAGACAATATAATACAGAGTTAGGAACTTTAATTGATAAAATCGTTAAAATTTATATTGATAAGGATAAATTTTTTGTAGGACAGTTAAAAGGAATTTCAGAGGATTCCAATCTTATTCTTATTAATGCTAAAAACGAAAAAAACAAATCATTTCCAAAATTGTTTATTAGAAGTAGTTATTACAATTTTGTGAGTTTAGAAGAAGAGCCTTTTCCTATGCAGGCTCTTTCCGAGAGAATAGCAAGCATATTTTCGAAAGGCCATGTAGATTATATTGAAGACCAGAACATTATATCAATATTAAGCGGTAAAATTATTGTAGATGAAAAAGGAGTAAGAGGAGAAGGTCCTTCAGCTGACAGAGTTAGGAAAATTTATGAACAATTTAAAATGGATTTAGAAGATTAATTTTTTTTATTTTTTAATTAATTTTATTCTTTAAACAAATCTAATAAATTTTTTAGTTGTATTTCTCTAATAATATTCTTCATAGTAGCTTTTCCTAAGGGTGCCACTCTTATTATTCCTAACTCATCGAATTTTCTTAGATAATCATTCTCGATTAGAAATTGGATATCAGTATCCCATATTTCGTTAAATATTTCTTTCAAATCTTCAATTTTTATATTCTCATCAACTTCTTTGCTTAAAGCTACTATTAACGCTAAAGCACCATATTGAGAGGGTGTAACATCATCATCTTTACCCTCGGATGTTAAAATATAAAAAGTTTGTCCAAGAAATTTAGTTTTAATTAGTTCAAAACCAATATTTTTTAAATTCACATAGACTTCACTCATAACTTGTTTAAAATTTAAATCTTTGCTTAAATTCTTAAGATCTTCTTCTCTAATCATCTTTTGAGGATTAGTTAAAATGATTTTGGTAATATTTTTTATTACTTCTTCAATTTCTTTTATTTCCATTATTAGTATCATCCATTTGCTTGAATCGTTATTATTTTTAAATTTTTTATTTCTTTTTTCATTTCTAAATTTGAAAGAATAAAAATTAAATTAAAATTAGTAAGATCTTCCTCGTTTTCAAAAAGAGGTAAGATTTTTCTAATTGTCCTGAAAATTGATCCTGCTTTATTATAAATACTTGGGATAAACAAATTTGAAAAGATTATATTATCATTTTTAACTTGGAGTTCTATTGAAATATAATATATGATAATAAAAAATATCTTCTCAGGTGTAGTTAACTCGTTAAAAGTAATTTTCTCTCGATTATTTCGAATAAATCCAATTTTTATAAAAAAACTCTTATTATCATTACTTAAATGAATTCTAAAATTTGATCTTAAATTAATCTCTTGTAAGAATTTATTAATTAAAGATTCAAGTTCATCAATAATAATCTCTAATCTTTGAAAAGATTCAAAAGTTTCTCTAATTTGTCCTTCATTTTTTTCGATTTTAATTTCACTCTTATGAATTTTCAAGTTATTAACAATATCATTTAATTTCTCTTTTATTCTAGATAAATCTTCTGGATTCTGAAGATCATATAGATCCTCTGGAATTGAAATTATTTTCAATTCCTCGTCAGTTTTTTTAATGTCATCCTCGATATCTTGTTTCGATCTTACTGATTTCAAATCAATTCCATTAAAGTTTTTATGAGAGCCATTTTTATTTTCCATGATATTATCTTTAAGTTCAACTTGTAAGTCTTCAACTCTCTGTTCATCCGTTTTAATCATATCTTTAAGTTTTTCATAATCCCGTTTATATATTTCATAAAGTGGGTTAAATTCATTGAACTTTAATTTAGTTTCACCTATTTTCAGATTAAGTTCATTAATTTCACTTTGAACATCTTTTGCTTTCTTCTGAAATGCTTTTATTTTTTGAGCATTCGTTAAACTATCATCAATTTCTGGAAATAGATTTGATTCTTCTTTTTCCTTAATAGGACTTCCAGACATCTCACGAGTTATTTTATTAATTTGACTGAAAAATTCTTTTTTCTGTTTTGTTAAATCTTTAACTTTTAACTCATAATTTTTGATAGTTTTATTAATCTGGTCAATTTGATTCTTTCGTTGAGAATAATCTTCTTCAAGGTATTTTAATTTCTTTTTATTATCATTTATAGCCTTATTTAACTTTTTTAGCAAATCAGAAATTGCAGCATTATCACTAGATTTTTTATATTCTTCCGTTATTTCTAATTCTTTTAAAAAATTTTCTTTTTCTTTTAGAAAGGAATTAAATCTGAGAAGTGATATGACGGATTCTAGAACTTCACTGTATTGCGAGACAATTTCAATGTTTTTTTTCATAAGATCATGAAATTCATTAAGAAGGCTTATCAAAGCTAAACCTCTTTCTAAATTACTGGAGTTATCTAATCGTTCCAGGTAGATCCCCATGAATTTTTTTAATGGAATTAGATCTAAATTCTCAAGAATTTCAGAGAAGACTTCATTTTTAAGATTTTTTACCATATTTTTTTTAAATCTTCCCTTTATTACCGTATATCTATCTTGAATTGGAATTTCTTTAGAACCAATGAAAATATTAAAATTATTTGCTGAAATCTTAAAGCCCTTTAATTTATGATTTAGGTTTTTTCAAAATGATCCTTAAATTTCTTATACTCCTTTTCTTTTTTGATTTTTCTTTCCCTAATTAAATCAAGAGGATCTTGTTCATCATCTTTCTTAATTAAATATTTTTCCTCAAAACTCTTGTCTAATTTAGATTTAAATTTCTCGATTTTTTCCGAAACTTCATCACTAATTTCTATTTTTTTCGTTTCTTTATCCATGGTTCTTATATCGCTCAATTTCTCTCTAGCCTTTTTACGAATTTTTCTCTCAAATGCTTTATCAGATAATTTTAAGTAGTCATTGTAAGCTTCTTTTTGTTCTTCTTGTTTCTTTTTCAATTTTTCTAATTCTTCTCTCTCTTTTACTTTTGCTATAAATTCTTTTTTTGTCTCTAGTTCTTTTTGGGTTAATTTACTTTCGAAATCTTGAAGAAATGCTGTAAAAGTGATATTTGGATCTTGGAGAAAGGCAGCTTTAAAATCTTTTATTAATGAGATACCAGCATCTTTAGGTATTTTACTTAATTCTAATCTGAGTTTATCTTGGATTAAATTTTCATAGTATAATTCAATTTTTTTTATTGTCCTTAAAAATAGTGAGTTTTGTTTTAAAGAATCTAAGATTTCTAACCATTGAGCAACTTCTATTGACGGTACATATGATATCTCATGTATAGTCTTATTAATTTTTCTTTTTTCAATCAAATATAATCCAATTTCTCTTAATAGCCCTTGATTTAATTTTAGTTTTTTTAATTTCTCCTGGCTTTTTTCCTTATATTTTTTGATCAGACTCTCTTGAAGACTTAAAAAACTGTTTATATTATCCCTTGATATACTTTCCAAAATATTTTTTATATCACTCATCAAATTTGTTATTTCTTCAATTTGAGAAAGGAAAACTTTATTAGTAAAATTGTGAATTATTGACTGCTTGAAAGCTTTAACATTTACAGAATCTTCATTTAATTGATATACTTTTGCTTGAAGCACATCGATTGAGGATGTTAGGTCCTTAATTTTTTCAAGGTTGAACAATTGGTTTTCTATCATATTTGATTAAGAGAATTATATTTAGATTTTCTTTCTATTAAATTTCTGGGGGACTGGGCAAGTTTTTTCTTCCACCCTCGCTAATTTTAGTTCTATTAGCAATGATCTTAGCACTACTTAAAACATCTTGTCTTTCAACGTGGATCGCTGTCCCGCCAACTAGTCGTAATGAATTAAAAAACATATCATAAGTAAGCAGTTCTGTACTAATGGCTTTTAATAATGCAACTCTTGTTCCTCTTTCAATATCAGAACCAGAGTATCCATATGTTAACTTTAAAAGCCCATCTATCTTACTTTTTTTACTAATTTCCTCCCATAAAACATTATCATCAAACTCAGAAATTTTTTGTCCTAATTTTTCCTGTAATTCTTTAGCAATCGCCTGAATTTCTTTGTATTCATTGTTTAAATTCGAAAATATAGAGTTATCAACACCTATTTTTGCATTTTTTATCTTATTGATGAAGGATTCAATAATTTGTTTACGCAGGTGATAATCAGGGAAATCGAATTCAAAATGGAATGTGAAACGGCGCCAAATCGCAGAATCAAGCTGATGTTGATGATTAGTCGCACCAAAGATTGCTAATGGGACACCTTCATAATTAATTCTGTCGATAACTTGTAGAAAGGAAATTACAGCTCTTTTAATTTCTCCAACCTCATGAATGTTTGACCTTTCGGAGCCTATTGCATCAATTTCATCAAAAAATAGGATAAAGGCTCCTCTCTCTCTTGAAACATCTGCTGCCAGTTCAACAACACCTCTAATGTTTTTTATTGTATCTCCTAACAATGGTGATACAAGCCTATCAGCTTCAACAATACATATAGGTATATCATATTTTTTGGCAAATCCTCTTGTTAAGGAAGTTTTACCCGTACCAGGAGGCCCATATAGAAGTACCGTTAAATTGGGAGCTAGTTTTGTATCTTTTAGTTGTTCTGTAAACTCCTCATATTTTATTAAAGCTTTGAAAAAATCTTCTAGTAATTCTTTTTTTACTTCATTACCCAAAATATCTTCTACAGATTCTTTTATATCTACTGAAAGATATACAGCACCGTATTTACCAAGACGTTCTTTAATTGCATCATCCGTATAAGTAATTTTTACTTCATTTTCATCATTTTTTTTACTAATTTTCTCTCAACTCACTTAACATTTTATTTTCATTTTCTATTAGCAAACTTTTTACAAAATACAGCAATTTTATTAATAAATTCTTTAAGGTTATCAATTTGAGATCCTATAAAATTAAATATTTCTTTGCGATATTGAATAGAATCTCTAATTTTCATCTTATGTACTCCTAGATAATTAGGAAAACATATAAGTTTCATTAAATAAGGAAGAATCTTCTCATTTGTTTGTAAATCTTTAAATATTGCATAAAAAATATTTTCATCAGACAATTTCCATTTTAAGATACCCATATAAATCAAAAAAGCAAAATTCATTGAAATCCAATTTACTAATTCTTTTGATAGAAATCCTCTTCTTTGAGATGCGAACGCTAAGTAATAAATTATTAGCGTTTCATTACTAAATTGAGGCAATAATCTCAAGGTTCCATCGGTTTGCCTATTTTCACGTAGGTAATTATTATCAAGTAGAATGTCAACAAAATCTTCTTGTGGTGCTAGAAATATACCATCAATTAACCGTAAACCTATACGTTCAGCCACTTTTTCTATTGCTTCTTCCTCAGCATTCGCAATTGAATCAATATAGGGTAAAAATACATCATTTTTTAAGATCATTGGAATTTCATAATTCTCTTTTTCAGGAAATTCCCCAAAATTAGGGTCTAAATTATAAAGAGAGGTTATATTATTAATAGTTTGATATACTTTTGGAGACATAACTGGAATTTCAAAATAATCTGGACTTTCTAATTTTTCTCTATAATATGTATGGGATTGTAATATATGGCGTTGGCATTCATAGAAATTTGGTGAATTTTGTAATAATTTCTCGTATATAATTTTTAAATTGGAACCTCTTGGGAATATCTTTTCTTCAATGAATTTTACTAATTGGTAGAGATATGTATTTTCTAGTTTGAGTTCATCAGGATTAGTGATATGACGTAAAACGTTTAAAGCATCTACAGATTCATGCAGAAAATCTATAATATAGTCTTTAATATCTATTATTAAAATTTCTTCTCGATATTTTATTATAAAATCTTTAATAATTTCATATACATTTGATCTATACATAGCAGAAAATTCTGAGAGTGCTCTAACTTTACGTATATTTCTTTTTTCTTCCTCTTGACGGATTTTATCTAAAACTTCTGTGTCTAGTAACAGATCAGGATCTAAATCAATAATTATTCTTCTAGTTTCTCTTAAAATAGGCCGCATATGACTTATAAATGTTAAATATCTAGGAAGAATATCGGTCCATTTTTCTCTTTTTCTTCCAGGTTTTATAGTTCTTGTTGATTTTTTTTTGTAACTCATTCTTAAATAATACAACTCTTCTTTCTCTTATTCTTCATCATATCCAACTAAAATTTCAGTAAAAATGTTGGATATTTCAACAAAGATTGGTATTTCCACTCTACATAAATTCCCTAAGATCCATTTATTAACATCTTTAAGGAGGAACCTTATTTGATTATGAATTTTTTTATTAATTTTAGAACCAACAATTTTTGAGAGCCACAATCCTCCTCCTATCCTATATGCTACAATTTTAATGAGAGGTTCAAACAGAGGTTCCAAAACTTGTTTTATCATCCAGGATTTTGGAATAACACTCATATTGTCTGCTTTAAAAGTGGGGTCGTTTAAAATAGGATTTGTTTCATCTACTGATAATTTGGGCATAAAACTTAGCAACAATATTAGTGCAAAAATTGCAGAAACACCATTAATAGTAAAAGATCCCCCGATTTTATCGATATCATCTCTATGAATGGCAACATTAGCAAGAAACATGCAGATAAACACATTTCTATCAAAATCTTCCGAAACATAAGCATATCCCAAATCGTCATCAATAATTAGATATTTTTCTTCAAGTATTTTTATAATATCACTTGGAAAAGTATAAAATGTATATACTTTTTCCTCACTCCTTCTTATATCCTTTTCAATTAGAAGTTCTTTTGAAACGAGTCCAAACATATTCACTAATTCTTCAAGTTGCTTTTTTACATAATGTCGAGGTTTATTAGGATCTCCAAACATAGCAAAAAATTGATGATCGACAATATGGAAATCATTTCTTTTACTAAAAGCTTCTACCATTCTATCTATTATCGGTCCTTGTGTTCCAGAAGCAATTGCTTTTGCTTTTGATGTTACAAATCCATTCAATAATTCATTTATAATGAAATCTTGTTCATGAGTCCTTGATTTCAATATTTTCTCGAATGCTTCAGAAAAACTTGTAGTATTTGGAAAAAATGCATTTTGAATTTTTTCATTTATCGATTTCATGAAGATATCCCCATTATTTTTAGGGAAGTGAAGTTTCATATTGTTTAATCTTTGAATAAGTGCTTCTTTAGCTCCTGGAATATTTTCAACGTCTCTTTTCTGCAACTCTTCTGTTGCTTTTTCAAGTCCATTTTCAAAATCGTTCAATAACATTTTCCACGTTGTATCTTGGACTTCTGCCATATTTATTCCTCTGTTTTTAAAAAAATTTATTAACTAATATTCCAATTTAATTCTGTTGATATTTTTTTTAAAGCGCTAATTAAAGGTTTTAATAACTTCTTATCATAGATATTTGGAGATGATATTCCTCTCTGAGTTTTCCAACCCATTTGAGTGCCTTCCCCCATTTCCCTTTGTCCATATTTTAATATATTACTAAGATCTCGTACCCACCAATAGAATCTTAACCATTTTCTGTTTGGATTGTCTTTCGAATAGATAACTGCTAACGCTTTCCATTCACCCATCAACCATTT
>CAYSZJ010000172.1:0-7693 GCA_964435435.1 uncultured archaeon | reverse complement strand
GCTTGTTCTTTTAGAGTAGCAATAATTTCTGGATGGCAATGACCCGTATTTTGAGAAGAATAAGCTGATAAGCAATCTAAATATTTCTTTCCTTCTGGATCATATACCCAAACGCCTTCTGCTCTTGATATAACAACAGGAATAGGATGATAATTATGAGCACAATATTCAAGATCCATATCTATAAATTCTTTTGTAGTTGGCATTGTACACCACTTTTCTAATTTGATAATTAATATACTACTTAATTATATGAAAACATTCATTAAAACTTTAGATTTTCTATTTATTAGGGAATATTGTGGGATTTATCAAAATACATTCATTTAGGATATATTTTTAACTGTAAGGTGAATATATAAAATTATTAAAAATTCAATATTCAAATATTCTTAAAAGTTAAAGGCAATTCGATGTTTGATGAATTACAATCAATAATTTCTAAAGTAGAATCTAAAGGTGCAGATTTTGTTGAAGCACGCTATGATGAGCTCTTACTTAGAACTATAATAAAAGATAACGAGCGGATTCAGGAATGTAAAGCAATGAAACGAGCTGGTGTAGGATTTAATGTTTATTATAAAGGAGCTACAGGTTATGCCTTTTCAGCTGATTTATCTAAAGCCATCCTCGAAAAGTCAGCTATAAACGCTTTAGGTATAGCTAAAGCTAGCGCTTCAGCGATCTATATTAAATCCAAAATAGAACCAATAGAACCAATAAAAGATATACATCTTAAACCAAATATCCGTGAAGCAGCTTGGTTAGTAGAAAATGACGAAAAGCTGGAATTATTAAGTCGAATGGAAAACTCTATGAAAGAATATGGTAAAGATATCGCATCTTTAAAAGCTCTTTATGGTGAATTATCTGGAGAGAAATTATTTACAAATTCGGAAGGGACTGAGATTCATTGGCATCCTTTCCTTTTAGACCTAAGATGTGAAGTCACTAGCAAGACATCTCAAGGAGACCTTGTAAATGCTTCAGATGTAAGATCAGGATCTATAGGCTTAGAACACTTAAAAATGAAAAATTTTACACCCGAAGATTTGGGAAAAAATGCGGCATTATGGGCTAAGGAAAAAATAACTGCTAAAGCAGCACCAGCAGGTATTTTTCGAGCACTTTGTGAAAATTTCTTAGTTGGAGTTCTAGCTCATGAAAGTTTTGGCCATCTAACTGAAGGTGATTTCGTAGTTTCTAAAGGAACTCCAATTCATGATAAATTAGGAGAAACCCTAGGTTCTGAGTATGTAACTATAATTGATGAGGGAACACCAAAACAGGATGATAATATTTCTGGTTTTTGGTTACCTTATGATGATCAAGGTATAAAAACAGAACGTAATGTTCTTATAGAAAAGGGAGTATTAAAAGAATTCCTACATTCACGATCTACAGCAAAATTGCTCAATGTAAAACCTACAGGTAATGCTAGAGCTGTAAATTTTACATTTGCCCCTATCCCAAGAATGAAAAATACCTATTTTACACCAGGAGATCTTACAGAAGAAGAAGCTTTAAAGCAATTAGGAACAGGAATTTATGCTATTCAAACTTTAGGAGGGCAAGTAAGTATGGATGGATCATTTTTTTTTAAGGCAGTCAGAGGGTATTGGGTTGAAAATGGAGAGAAACAATATCCTTTAAAAGATGTTTCATTAACTGGGAATATTCTTCAATTACTTAAAAATGTTGAAGGTGCTACAAAAGATCTAGTTATTCTTTCTACTTATTTTGGTGGATGTGGAAAAGATGGACAATCACCCCTTCCTGTTGGACTTGGTGGACCAAAATTGTTAATTAATAATGTTCGATTTGGGGGTGAAAACTAAAGATGATTATAGATTTTGAGGATTGGGAATCAGATCTTCTTTCTCGCATCGATCGTGGGTTAAAATTTGGTTTATCCTTAGGAGCTGGCGCACTCGAACTTTATATTGCCAATTTCCAATCGCTAGATATTAAAATAAAAAGTGGAATGATTGATGCAACTAAAGGAGGAAATATTGGCGTGGGTTGTCGTTGTGTAATAGGTAAAAAAGTGGGATTTGCATCTGCGTCGGGAATTACTGACGCTGCTGTAAATTTTGCTATTGAATCTGCCTTGAAAATCTCCAAAACATTAACTAAGGACGATGATCGGTGGAAAAATTTTGTCCATTCTTCAGAGAGAGGTAAAGAAGGAGCTATAGACGAATCTGTTCTCGAAATTGAAAGTGAAGAAATCGTAAATGGTGCTAATTTGATTTTTAACGAAGCTAAAAATTTTGATTCCCGAATATCATCTGTAAGAGGCACAATCACAATTGGTTATGGAGTATTTGCTGTAGGGAATACAGAGGGTCTTTCTAAATCAAGTAAAACTTCATTTGGAATGATGGATGCTATGTTTGTAGCTAACGAAGGAAATAAGAGTAAAACTGGAATAAATATTGCAATAGGACGTGGAATCCCGAAATTTGAAGGTTTTGGAACATCTGGAGCTGAGAAAGCATTAAAATTCTTAAAGTCTAGTCCGCTTAATAAAACAGGTCAAATGAATGTACTTTTTAATAACCTAACAGCATCTCAACTGATACATGCAAGTTTAATAAACAGTGTGAGCGGAAAAAGTGTTATTGAGGGAAGAAGTACTTTTGTTAATAAACTTAATACCCAAGTTGGTGTACCTTTTCTAACTATCTATGATGATGCTCAGATTCATGAAGATCCTAAAATGGTAGCAATTGATGATGAAGGATTTCCACGTAAAAAAACATTAATCATTGAAAAAGGAGAGTTGAAATCTTTTATTTTTGATCATTATTACAGTCAGATTTATTCAGTAGATAATACAGGTAATGCTAATAGACAAGGACCTCAATCTTATGAATCGATACCTTCGATAGCCCTTACAACTATTTCAGTTAATCCCGGATCTAAAAATGTCGAGGAAATAGCTTCTGAAATTGAGAATGGGATTTTAGTTACAGGCTATTTGATGGGGGAAGGACACTCTGACTTTGTATCTGGAGATTTTTCTATTGTAGCACCGACTTGTCACATAATAGAAAAAGGCGAAATTACAACTCCCTTAGAACCAGTAACCATTGCAGGAAATTTCTATAAAGGTTTTAACCAAATTATTGCCATTGGTAATGAAACTGAATTAACCTATAAAGGAAAGGTTCCTTCAATAGCATTTGAAGGTTTTACAGTATCGGGTTAAATTTAATTTTTAAAAGTTATTTTTTATTTAGATTCTTTCTTATTTGAATTTCTTTGATAAAATAAGTTGCAACTATTTCAGCATATGTACCAGGTCCAAATCCCGCATCATATCCTAGTTCTTTTGCTAATTCATTACTTATTCTTGCTCCACCACATATTAAAATAACTTGATCTCTTATTCCTTCAGCCTCTAAAAGTTCTACTAAATTAGTTAAGTTTTTCACATGAATATTTTTTTGAGTAACAGTTTGAGAGACAAGCAACACATCTGCATTTAATTCAATAGCTTTTTTTACAAATTCTTCATTTGTTACTTGACTTCCAAGATTATATGCTTCAATCATTTCATATCCCTCAAGTCCATAATGTCCAGCAAAACCTTTCATATTCATAATGGCATCAATTCCTACTGTATGGGCATCTGAACCTGTTGATGCGCCAAGCACGAGTACTTTTCTATTAAGGTTCTCTTTTATATATTCATTAATTTCTTCCTTAGACATAACCTCAACGTCTACAGATTCTACTTGAATTTTAGTGAAATCGATTGTATGAATCAAACTTCCATAAACAACGAAAAATGTGAAATCTTTATCCAATGAAGCATGATATACTACAGTAGGATCCTCTAAACCCATTTTCAAAGCTAAAATCTTTGCTGCTACTATTGATTTTTCGCTATCTTCTACTGGAAGTGTAAAACTAATTTGAACTTTACCATCATTCATTGTATCTCCATAAGCTTTGATTCTTGTTAGATCAAGAGTTTTATCAAAATCTTTTTTTTCTGTAGAATACAATCCTCCTCCCATTTTAATTACCCCCTTTCTTTAATTCATTAATCATAAGTTCCATAAATGGATTATAATAGTCTTTCTCCTTTTTAATTACACCATCCAAACCCTTCCCTCCATCAATAGACCTTTTGATACTGGCAAAAATACCTTTTTCAATCGTCTTAAATAATCCTTCTTTTTCAATTTCTTTTAACAAACTATACGCTTTACTTAATACTTCATTAGCTCTCTTTTCCATTAAACCCCCATTCTTAAATTCTATTTCGTCATTTATGGATTCCATATTATTGAATATATACTGAGCATTTTCTATTGATAAGGCTCTATCTGACATAAAAGGCGTATGGATAGCCTCTGTTAACATGCCAAGTAAATGGATTTTTTGATTAGTCATAATAGTTATTATATTGAATAGAGCATCTTGAATATGACCCTTGAATATATTCCCTGTCATAAATTTCGTGGGGGGCATATATTTAAGGGGAGCTTTTGGAAATATTTCTCGTGCCATTTGAGCTTGCGCAAGTTCATATAAGAAACCATTTTTTAAATCCGGATTCATTTCAAACGCATGACCTAATCCCATTTGTTCTTCCTTTAAACCAGCAAATAAAGCAAATTGTTCATTAATAAACTGCGAAGCTAGAACTGTATGAGCTGCTTCATATGCGTCTGCGGTTGTTAAATAATTGTCTTCTCCAGTATTAATTATTATACCAGCATAAGCATTTATCATCCTTGAAAAATGTTGATCAATAATAGTTCTTTTCATGTTAATATCACGGAAAAGTATCCCATAAAGAGCATCGTTAAGCATTACATCAAGTCTCTCAAAAGCGCCCATAGCAGCAATCTCAGGCATACATAACCCAGAGCAATAATTGGTCAATCTTATATATCTTCCTAGTTCTTCCCCAACTTCATCTAAAGCAGTTCTCATAAGTCGAAAATTCTCTTGAGTAGCATAAGTTCCACCAAAACCCTCTATTGTTGCTCCATAAGGGACGTAATCAAGTAAACTCTGAACGGTTGATCTTATAACTGCAATTATATCTGCTCCTTGTCTTGCTGCAGCTTGAGCCTGAATGATATCTTCATAAATATTTCCTGTAGCTACTATTACATAGATTAATGGACCTTCCTTATCACCGTATTTATTGAGTAATTCATCTCTTTTTTTTTTATTTTGAGCTATTTTTTTCAGAGTTTCTTGAGCAATAACATTTACAGTTGCTTTAATTTCTGAAAGGTTATTTAATGGTAGTGTTGTTAAATCTAATTCTTCTTTTGCTATTTTTTCTGCAATCTCTTGTGGTGTAAGGTTTGTATTTAGTATAGCATTTCCAATAAAAATTGCTGCACCCCTCCCAAGCTCTTTTCCTTTTTTTATATTATTTACTACGATATTTGGCAATGGAATATCAAATTCATCAACTCCATTAATACCAAATAATCTACATACCGTTCTTTCAATTGTTGTAGTTGTATTTTGATCTATAAATTTTTGAGTATCTAATGCAATATCTTTTGCTGTTTTTCTAGCTTCTTCTACTATTGAAAAATTCAAATTTAGCTTACTTTTCTTAATTTCTTCTTTATCATTCATTTAAACCACTAAATTATCGATTTTTTTAATATAATTAATTATCTTCTACGAGATTATAAACAGGAATACTTAAATTTGCCTTTAATTGTTTTAAAAACTTATCTTTATTAAATTTATATCCATCTGGAGAAGTTGGATTTATTGTTACTGCAATTATATTTATAGGGTTTAATACTTTCAAAATACCCCCCTTTTTTTGGAATTTTTTCATTGTATTTTTACTGAGAAACAATTTTGTAGCATTTTCTACCAAAAAAGTAACTCCTTTATACTTTTCAGTAATTTGCATTAAGTCTTCTAATAATTTATCGGTGATAGCTCCTTTTATAACGACATATTTTGAATTTTTTTCTAAATTATCAGCAATATCTTTTGCAGAATCTAAGGACGTTAAAACGTCTAATAATTTAACAGTATTATCAGTATTAATAATACCAATTTTAGATTTTTTTAATACATCATTGACTAGATCTACTTTTTCCTGATTTTTCTCATTCACTAAACTTAATAATTCAATAATATGTGTCGTTAAAGTTATGACGTCTTTCATATTTTCTGAAACAGATGCTCCGGTTGAAAGTATGGTAGCATCTGAGATTAAAGGTGTCGCATATGATCTTCTATCAAATGCTCCATCAATTAGAATTAGATCACATCCTAAATCTTTTAATTCTAAACATATCTGATACAAATACTTATTTATGGATGGACCAGCTAATTCAATAAATCCTTCAGTTAAAGCCTTTAAAATTAATATTTCTCCTAATGGTGTATTAAATTTTGTAGTTTTTATAATTTCAAAATTTATTTGGCTTTCTTCAAAACATTGTCTTGCTGTTGCTATATACGTACCTTTTTTAATAAAAATTCGAGGTTTAGGTAATTGAGTTATAACATCATATTTTTCTCCATCCCTTCCAATTGAAGTAAGACCAATCTTATATTTTTCTGGAAGATTTGAAATAAGATAATTTAATGTAGTTGTCTTGCTAACATTTTTAGCGAGCCCTATAATTGAAATAATGGAGAATTTCGTAATATTATTAAGAAAAGTAGTCATAAAGTCCATTTTCTCGCCAAATGCTAATAATTTTTTTGATAATAACAGATATAAAACTAAGTAATTTAAACTTAAGAATTATTTAGTAAGTTTTTTCCTTCTTAGTTTTCTTATTAGATCTGCAGGTTCAATGGTAACTTTTTCACCACTCAGTAATGCACTGACTCCAATTTGTTTTTCACAATCTTCACAATGACAATTGGGAATATAATCTTCTGGTTCCTCATAAGTAGTAATAACTCCTTCAAAATTCCTTAATACTACTCGCTTATGTCCCTGAGAAATTGTGTAATCTGGCATAACTGGAATTTTTCCACCCCCTCCAGGAGCATCTACTACAAATGTGGGTACACATAAACCTGATGTATGTCCTCTCAGACCTTCAATTATTTCAATGCCCTGGGCGACACTAGTTCTAAAATGTCCTAATCCTATCGAAAGATCACATTGGTAAATGTAATATGGTCTAACTCTTATTTTTACTAATTCTTGTACTAATTTTTTCATAACATGAATACAATCATTTATCCCTCTCAATAAAACGGATTGATTTCCAAGAGGCATCCCAGCATCAGCTAGCATTTCACATGCTCTTGTAGAATCTTCTGTGATTTCGTTAGGATGATTAAAATGTGTATTAAACCAAATAGGATGATATTTTTTTAATATTTCACATAACTCCGGAGTAATGCGGAAAGGATTTGTAACTGGTGCTCTAGATCCTATACGTATTATTTCAACATGAGGAATTTCTTTTAATTTCTTTAAAATATCTTCTATGTTTTTATCAGATCTTAATAAAGCATCTCCCCCAGATAAAAGCACATCCCTAACAGCAGGAGTATTTTTAATATACTCTATACAAGCGTCTATTTGAGATTGGGGTGGAGCCATATCATGATGACCAGCAAATCTTCTCCTTGTGCAATGCCTACAATACATCGAACAGTTTTCAGTAACTAAAAATAATACTCTATCAGGATAACGATGCGTTAATCCTTCAACAGGAGAATC
>CAYSZJ010000171.1:0-7786 GCA_964435435.1 uncultured archaeon | reverse complement strand
TTCTCAAAATCTAAATTAATTTTCCAATCTGAATAGTCTTTGATTGAACTCACCTTTAAAAAGTTAAATTAAAATTAGACTACATAAACTTATAAATATTTTGATGAAAGAAAAAACTAGTTTATTTGAAAGAAAGACTCTTCAAACTCAGGTCTTCCAGAGTTTGTTATCTTATTTATCATTTCAAGAATATTTAAGAAATACAAATCCTTAATTAAAGTCATAATATAACATAATATCAATTTTACAATATACTAAAGAAATGCTTATTATGAAGAAGTCTAAAGATGTAAATAAATCAATAGTATCTATAGTAAAATATGAAAAACCTTTAGAATCTGTTCGTAAAGTAGTAGAATTATCAAAATTATTTGAAGGCATTACAAAAGATACCAAAGTATTTATTAAACCTAATATCGTCTATTGGAATCAACACACTAACTTTCCAAAATGGGGTGTAATTACTACTTCCCGAGTTATAGAAGATATTATTATTCTACTTAAAGAGCAAGGGATTAACGATATTACGATTGGTGAAGGATTTAGAATTGGCGAAACAAAAGACAATAATCTTGCATTAGATGCGTTTGAAAAACTTGGATTCAATCTTCTTAAAAAAAAATATAATATAAAATTTATTAACACATTTACACGCCCATTTAAAAAAATTGATATTGGGTGTGATTTTGAGGTTGATTTCAGTTCCGATGCTCTAAAGGCAGACATTGTAATTGACATTCCAGTTTTAAAAACTCATTCACAAGCTGTTGTTAGTCTTGGATTCAAGAATTTACTGGGTTTAACCCATAATGACTCCCGAAAAAAAATTCATAGTGCTGACCCTGTAAAAGATTTACATTTTAATCTCGCTCATTTACCCAACAAATTAAGAAAAGTATTAACTATTATTGATGGCATCTATACTCTTGAACGAGGACCTGCTATTGATGGAAAAGCTCATAGAAAAAATATTCTTGTTGCTTCCACAGATCTTCTTTCAGTAGATATAGTTGGTGCTAAATTACTGGGTATAGAGCCTTCTAATGTTCCTCATCTTGTACAAGCAGCTAAAGATAGAAATAGAGCTATGGAAATGTCAGATATCAAGATTGTAGGTGAAAAATTTGATGATCTATCTTCACATCATGAATGGGATTTCATTTATAACGATGCAGGAGATCTTCCTCTTCCTTTAGAAAGGATTGGTGTTAAAGGTTTAAAATATCGCAAATATGATGGTAGTTTGTGTACATTTTGCTCAGGGATTAATGGTGTTCTACTTACTTTTATTAAAAATGCATGGAAAGGCGAACCATTTGATAACGTGGAATTTTTAAATGGTAAAATCATGGAACCAAGCCCAGGAATAAATAAAACTATCTTAATTGGACAATGTCAATATGATAAAAATAAAGATCATCCAAATATTAAGGAGATGATCCCCATTAGAGGTTGTCCTCCATCTATGGAAGATGTAAGAAAAGCATTTAGTCAAATCGGAATTGAAATGAATCTTATGATATTTAAAAATGTGGATAAGGGAGCAGGATTCTTAATGCGAAAATATAGAGGTAGACCTGAGTTTGAAGAGAATTTCTTTCAAATTGTATAAAATTTTTTATTTGTATTTCCTTTTTTTTTTCAAATCATAGTTTTAAGAAAAAAACTTGATGGTAAAAAAAAAAATTAAAAAGTTTCAATACTTTAACCTTTAAAATACTGTAAAACTTTCTTCACACACCCGAATGAGCTTTTTATTTTACTTATATCACAAGAATAGGTCATGTTATAAAGAACGATGTGCTTTAACCCGACCCTAGCATAATCTTCAATTTTAGATATAATCTCGTCTGGGGTGCCATGTAAAAAAGTTTCTTCGCAGAATTTTGATGGAATTTTCCCAAAAGCCTCAAGCATTGTTTCTCGGGTATATTGTGTAGGAATATAATCAAGAAGACCATAAAAATCCTCGCCAAGGGGATGCGAAATTCCAAATTGTTTAAAATACTCATTTGATTGGAGAAGACTATAGTTTTTCACAAATGCAGTTTCTAATAATCTATCACATTCACTATGATCCTCATCAATAATAATATTATGCCATAGACCAGGAGTAATATCCTCTGGATTTCTCCCTGCTTTTTTAGCAGAATTTCGAATAATATCAAGCTTTTCTTTATAAGTCGAAAGATTGAAGTTCGTTGGTAACCATCCATCTGCTAATTTACCGGTCAATTCACACATCTTGGGTCCATGTGCTGCGACCCATATTGGAGGATATTTTCCTTCTCTATAAGGTTTTATAGAAATAACAGCATTTTTTAATTTCCAAAATTCCCCGTCATAACTAACTTTTCCTTCATTTTTCCATAGAAGTTTAATTATTTTAATTGCCTCCTCTAGTCTACTAACAGGTTTCTCCCATTTTATTCCATAAGGAATAACATTTTCCCCTTCTCCTGTTCCAATACCGAGAATTACTCGTCCTTTTGATGCATGATCCAATGTTAAAAAGGTTTGAGCAAGGACAGCTGGGTGTCTCCTAAATGGTTCAGTAACACTAGTACCGAGTTTAATATTTTGGGTACTCCAAGCTGCAATTGCCATCACAGAATAAACATCATAAAAATCATGAGGACTATTCTGAATTGTTGACATTTGAATGAGATCAGGAGTCCAGATTGATTCGGGTATCCAACCCATTAGATGATCTGCAAACCACACGGAATCATAGCCACTAGCTTCGATTCTTTTAACAGTTTCAATACCTTTATCAAAGGGAGGTATAAATGTCCCCTCTGTTCCGATTTTTGTATCAAGATCCATCTTATCACTTTAATATATTTTATGAATACTATAAAGAAATTCTAAAAATTTTATAAACCTATAGAATTTCTACAATTATTAAAATAAATTATATAAAATATAATTTTAGACTAAAATTTCTAAAATATAATGAAAAAAATATAGAGGAGATTGATTTATAATGAGATTTAGTTTTCATATACCTGTACCGACTCCTCGTCTTGAATATATGTTCGAAGGAACTAAAAAGGCTGAGGAATGTGGTTTTTTTGGAGTTTTTTATGCAGATCATACCACAATGTCGCCACAAAGAACAGGAACTTGTTATGATGCTTATTGTTTTTTAACAGCTTTAGCAATGATAACCCAAAAGGTAAAACTATGCACTGGAGTCTCTGATTGTCATCGTTTTCATCCTGCATTAATGGCACATAAAGTAGCTACGTTAGATCAAATTTCTAATGGAAGAGCTATGATAGGACTTGGAGCCGGTGAGGCAATGAATATAGATATGTATGGTTTAAGTCGAAAGAGATCTGTTTCAAAATTGCGCGAATATATTATCTTATTGAGAGAATTTTGGACTAAGAAAAGAGTTAATCATAAAAGCGATTTCTGGGGAGAAATAAAGAATGCTTTTATAGAAATAAGCCCTGTTCAGAAGAATCCGCCCATCTATATCGCTGCTAATGGACCAAAGACTCGTCAAATAACAGGAGAATTAGGAGATGGATGGTATCCGCTTTACCAACCACCATGGGTTATTAAAAAGAACATAAAAGAAGTTATGGATGCGGCAAAAAAGACTGGTCGAGATCCTTATGAAATTGATTATGTATATGATTGTTTTGTAGCCATAGATGACGATAATCCTGATAACGCTGAAAAAAGATGTGAATTTTTTAAAACTTCTTATTTGTTAAATTCGTGGATTACCAATGAAGCATATCCCAATTTAAATTTACCTGAAGGAATTAGCGTTCATGATTTTGATATGAGCAGTAATATTGCTTTAGAATATTTCAGTCATTTAAATCGATTACCTGAAACAATTCTCCAAGATTTCAACTGTATAGGTACAACAGATGATGTTATTGCAAGTATAGAAAAATACAAAGAAGCTGGAATAACCCACATAAGTATGATGAATAGGGGTCCTGATCCAAATAAAGTATATGAGATATTTCGAGATAAAATAATACCATATTTTAAAGAATTAGAGAAATGATTTTATCTTAATTTTCTTTTTTTTGTTACTGTTATGAATATCTCTTAAAAATTAATTTGTTATGAAGAATAGTTAAGAAAAAATAAAAAACAAAAAATCATTAATTAGAATCTTTAAATACCGGGATAATTTCTTCACTTATAATTTTAGTTACGTCAAAATAAGTAAAAGGGGCATTTCTACTTGATACTCCATGTTGAAGCTCGAAAATGAAATGCTGCGCACCCGCGTCAACAAATTTCTGAATCTTTTTGATAATTTCTTCCTTAGTACCAATCATACCACTTTCTCTAATTAATTTATCAGGAATTTGTTCTGCTAATGGAGCTAATTTTTTATAATTAAACTTTGCAACATCTTCTCTATCATATACCAATAGACTCATTTCATCACTACTAAAGCCAGTAGCCTCTTGGAATGTTTGTTCAAATTCATCTTTCCAATATCCTAATTTTTTTAATGTTCTTGGTTGCATACTTAAACCAGCCTTTATACCATTATAAAAAGACTTTAACTTATCCTCATCGTCATTTATAAAAATTCGTGCAAAATATCCAAAAGTGAAACTATTTGGATCTCTTCCTTCTTTTTTCATGATATCAAGAATTTCATTCCGATTATCTTTATATAAATTCGGAAATGCACCTAAAGGCATCCAACCATCAGCAAGTTCTGCTGTAAGCCTTAAGGTTTTAGGTCCATTTCCGGCTACCCACACAGGGATTTTAGTTATTGGCTTGGGAAGCATAACGGCATTCTTAGTTTGGTAATATTTCCCATTAAAAGTTATACCCTTTCCTTTATCCCAAAATTCCTTCATTAGTCTTATAGATTCACTCATTTTAGTAACAGCATGGTCAAATGGTATGTTATATGCCTTTAAATTCATTCCTTCTCCTGCACCTATCCCTAAAATAAAATTACCGCCAGTCATGTGGTTAAGTGTTGCTGCCATTTGAGCCAAAGATGCCGGATGCAATCTGTAAGGATCAGTTACAGCAGAGCCTAAAATCTTTCCCTTGGCTAATTCAGAAAATGCGCCAAATACAGGCCACAGACAAAAAAAATCGTCTATAGCACTACCCGGAATACCACTTAAGTGATCTGGAAGCCAAATAGAATCCCAATTTTCTTGGCTAGCAGTTGCAACCTTTTTTTTAAGAAGATCCCAATTTTGAGAATAATATAGGTTAGTTCCAAATTTAATGTCTGTCATTTTAATATTTTTATTCCAAATAAGTTACGATATTTTGAAGTAATTAAATTGAAATTTAAATTTTGTTGTATTATATTATGAATTATTAAAAGGAAAATGAAGGTCTAAAAAACTAAGAAAATAGCTTTTATTAAGATTCAGATTTTATTTTCTGATATTCATTTTTAAGGATTCCCAACATAATGGCATCGTGGTATTCACCGTTCACATATATAGCTTGTCGTCGAATTCCCTCCTCTTTAAAACCAACTTTTTGATATGATTTTAAAGCACGTATATTGAAACTAAAAGTTTCTAGTTGTATTCTATTGAGATTCAATGTATTAAAACCATAATTAACAAGTAATTCCATTGCTTCAGTTCCATATCCCTTACCCTGATATGTCTTTTCTCCTATTATAATCCCACAAGTTCCTACACGATTTTTCCAATCAACATCTATTGAACAATTGCCAAGGAGTTTCTCGATTTCATCTTGGTTAAATAATAAAATTGCAAAAATAAAGAAATCGTCACGATTTTTTAGACTATTAAACCAATCTTCTTCCATTTCTCTTGTTAGAGGACGATACATCATAAGATATTGGGTAAGTTCCGGGTCGTTCATCCATTTTAGATAATAATCAATAAATTCTCTCTTAACAGGTCCCAGTTTTACTTTATTTCCCTTTAACATAAAAGAAAAGAATCGGCTTTTCTATAAAAAATTATTTAAAATGAAAGATAGTAAAAAAAGTGAAAAAGAAATTGTTATTTAAAATTTTATACCATATCTTCGTGCTACAAATTTGACAATCTCAAATGAAACGATACAGATTAGTGAAATCAAAAAACAAATTAACCAATCTAGACCTGTTAGAAACATAAACATAAAATTAATTCCAGCAGATGCTAAGCCAACTTGAACTCCAGGGATATACATTAACATAAGGATTACTATAAAAAGAAAGCCAATTATCAAGTACATTCTTTTATTACTATCTTCAATCAAACTTCTAATAAGAGATTTATTAGGACGTCTAATTTGAAAAACTAAAAACGACTCACAGAAAAATAATGTAACCATCATCATTGTAAGCGTTTTTGCATATTGTAATAGTTCCAGATCTGTAGCAGTTGGATAAAAATTACGAAGTATATCAAGCCATAATGGTTCAGTTTCTGGAGAATAAAGATAAGCCTCATTTAAGTCACCAAAATTCCAATTTTCAGGGAAAACTGGGTATAGACCTCTAATAGTAGTAAAATAAACAATAATCATACTAGTTGCTAATAAAATTCCAAACACAAAAAGAAGTGCAATAATGTTTTTTGAAAGAATTTCTTCTGAATCACGAGGTTTTTCTTCCATAACCTCTTTAGAAGTAGTATCAAAAGTAAGTATTAAACCGGGAAATACATGTAGAGTTATTGATAAGAAGATCCATTGTAAATAAAATGCGTCATCTAAAAAATAAGGTAAATCTAAAATAATAGCTAATATAAATTGAACTATTCCTTCGAATACATTTGTAACTATATAAAAAAATACTATTGCGCGAATTCTAGCAAAAATCCCCCTTCCATGATGAATGCCGGTTACAATTGAGTTAAATGAATCATCTGAGATAACCATATCAGAAGCTTCTTTAGCCACATCTGTTCCCATTATTCCCATAGCTACACCCGCATCAGCCATATTTAATGCCAATGCATCGTTAACACCATCACCCGTCATAGCTACTACTTTTTTCTGTTCTTGATATTTCTCTACTATATCTTCCTTATGTTCTGGAGAAACACGAGCAAATACCTTAATTTTTCTAAACTCATCATACGATTTGAAATTTTTAATGTCTTTCCCTTCAATTGCTAGGTCATTCTCATCTGATACAATACCGATCTGAGTTGCAATTGCTCGAGCTGTTGAAGGAGAATCGCCAGTAATCATTACAACATCTACACCTGCTTCATGACATTGTTCTACAGATTCTTTGACTCCTTCTCTTGGAGGATCCAATATTGTTACAAAACCAATAAATACTAAGTCTGACTCACTAACTTCTCTTCCTTCCTCTCCTTTAGGTGGCATGAATTCCATTTTTTTATTACATAAACTCAATATTCTATATCCTTGATTAGCGTAAAGATTTACGATCTCCATAACTTTTATTTTAATTTCTTCGCTAAAATCAATTTCAACATCGTTGTATATTATTTTTGAACACAATGGGATTAAAACTTCACTTGCTCCTTTTGTAAATGAAAAATAAGAGAGATCTTTTTCATAGACTTTAGTCATCCTTTTCACTGAAGAATCAAAAGGATATTCTTTTATAGATTTGTAATCATCTAATAGATAATCTCCCATCCCTTTTTGAAATAAAACCATTAAAGCCCCTTCTGTTGGCGATCCTATAACATCCCATTTAGGAATTGCCTTGCCAGAAATTTCAATCTCATTTTTTACTAATGCAGAATTATTATTTAAAAATCCCGAAGTAAGCAATAATCTAAGATGAGGATAATCATCAATATGTTTTATATAGACAGGATTT
>CAYSZJ010000170.1:0-7887 GCA_964435435.1 uncultured archaeon | reverse complement strand
AATTGATGGATGAGCTTTATCTAACGGATTATCAAGGAGGATTTGTTAATGGTGGAGTAACCCAACTTTCACGTCCCAATGCTTTTATCGTTCCCCAGGGTCGCTGTGCTGAACATTTACTTTTCTCAACTATAGCCCCAATGCTAAAGGAAAGAGATCCAAATAGAGAATACTATATACCTAATAATGGTCATTTTGATACTACTGAAGCAAACATTAATGTTAATGGTATCATTCCAATAAATTTATTTTCGGCTAATCTTTTAGATGATTTTCCTTATGATGAAATGGATATTAAGAATCCATTTAAAGGGAATATGGATGTTAAAGCATTAGAAATACTTATTCAAGAAAAATCAGTAGAATCTATTCCATTAATCTATATAACAATTACTAATAATACTGCTGCCGGTCAACCAGTTTCGATGAGTAATATTAAAGAGGTTAATAAAATTGCCAAAAAATATAATATACCTCTCTTCTTTGATGCTTGTAGATTTGCTGAAAATGCCAATTTTATTAAAGAATTTGAAAATGGGTATAAGAATAAAACTATTCCAAGTATCGTGAGAGAAATGTTTTCTTATGTGGACGGCTTCACCATTAGCTTCAAAAAAGATGGTTTAGCGAACATCGGTGGAGGATTTTTCTTTAGAGATAAAGGTCTCTTTCACGAAAAATTTTCTATTAAAGAAGATATCGGTATATTATTAAAAGAAAAACAAATTTTAACTTTTGGAAATGACTCTTACGGAGGAATGTCAGGGAGAGATATCATGGCCCTTGCTGTAGGATTGTATGAAGTAATTCAAGAAACTTACTTAGATGAAAGAAAAAGACAAGTAAGAGTATTTGCTAAAAAATTAGCCCAAAATGGAGTTCCAGTTATATTGCCTGCTGGTGGTCATGCGATCTATCTTAATATGAATAAATTTTATGAAGGAACAGATATGAAAATAGATGATTTTGGAGGTGTTGGTTTTACGATTGAACTTCTAAGACATTATGGGATTAGAGCATGTGAATTAGGTCCCTTTGCCTTTGAATGGGATAAAAAAACTCCTGAACAGCGCAAAGGTATTTTAAATTTAGTACGATTTGCTATCCCAAGGAATGTTTATGGAGCAGATCATTTAGATTATGCTGTAGCAGCAATAACAGAATTATATCATAATCGAGATAAAATCCCTAAAGTGAAGATCTCTCGGGGTGCCAAACTTAGATTACGCCATTTTCAAACAGGGCTTCAACCAGTTTATATTAAATAGATTATTGACTCGGAAACCAGGCAAAGACATCAAACCTAAACACTTTAATCTTGATTTTTTCACCTTCTTTTCCTTGTAATCTATCTTTTTCTACAAAAAATAAACCCTCTTCAGTTTCAAAAGCATAAAGTCCTTCGAGATAATTTCTTTTGTCTATATTCAGATCTTTTAAATAGGTAGGAATTACATATTTCTCTCTCTCTATTGATGAGATTCGATGCTTTCCTAAATATTTCCCATTTAACTCAGTAAAATAAGGAGCTTCTTCCCATATCATCAGTGAAATTAAACACTCAATAATTTTATTTTCACAATCCTTAGGAATTAAACAGTCTGGGTCGAAAATTTTAATTTCGCGATTACTTGTTAGCTGAGCTTGTATCCATGCTTCATGACAATTATCATCTTTATAATTTTGATGGACTTTATTAATTAAAATTTTCAAAAATATATCTCCAAATAACGTACTTCTAAAAGACTATCTTTTATAATATTAATTAAGGTAAGTCTTAACTTTAATCTTACTTAAAGTTAATCGTGTTTAAAATAGAAAATTTATTATTAAATATCTAACATTCTCAATCTTTTAGAAATATTTTTTCTTCTGAGAATTTTCATGAAATCGTCTCTTCTTTGTTGAAGTCGATTTAAAAAAGTGTCTAATTTATCAAAATTGTTGAAGAAGTATTCTTTCCCTTCAGCAATAATTTTAACTCCTCTTTTATCATTATGAATAATAGCGTAAATACCTCCTACTTCTGAATCATGTTTGATAAATACCTTGTCGGCTTCTGGATTCTTTTCATTACCTTTTTTTGCCCAAAAATTATTTTTTAGTAAATATGATCGATACATGCTCATACTTTCACACACAACCTCTTATCTTCTCTAATTATGATGAGTTATCACGATATATTCAACAATACACGTGTTAATATCATCATGATATAGTCCAAAATAATATAAAATCAAGTTTTATAATAATATCGTGTAATATTTGCATAACATATTATGGAGATATTACAAATTCTTAACTTTATATCACATAAGATATGGTCACCTCAAATTCCTTTTTAAATCATGAAGTAAAGGATTATGAATTACTAACTAAAAAAACTTTACTTGGGGTCAATTTCATTTGGAATAAAAATCATAAAATATTAATAACAAGCCTTTAGAGGTTAAAATCAATTTTTTACACACAAATTGTAAAGTTTGTAATACAGCAACGTAAAATCTTAAAAAAAAAATCATTTAAAACTCAAAAATGTCTAAAAAAGATTGTAGAATAATAAGTACTTTTGTTTATGAATTGAGGTATCTCTGAATATGATAAATGAAACAGAGTACTATTCAGATTTAATGAAAGAATTCTCATATATCCGTAATGACGTTTATCAAAGAGAGTTATGGAGAAACGAGAAAATCATTGAATTGATGAAAATTTCGGAAAAAATATATTATCATAAATTCATTCAGAATTCACTCATATTTATAATGTCTCTATTTAATGATAATTTTATAGATTCTTATGAATGTGAGAGTAAAGTAATTGATGATTTAGTAGAATCAGATAGACAAATATTATTATCAACATTAAAAGTAGAAATTATTTAAATTGTTTTTCAAACTTCCAAACTGAATCTTGTATTGTATGTAAATTTTTTACTACTTTTCCTGATTTTTTCTCCTTGATTTCTTTAGCATTAAACATCGCTTTTCCTATTGCTAGAGCTCTATCATGGGTTTCATCTACAATTACTAGAATATCCCCTTTTTTTATAGTTGGATCAATTTCTGTAATTCCTGGACGCATCACATCTGCTCCATTAGCCACATATTTAATTGCACCCTTATCAACAATAATCTTTTTTAAATCGACCCTTTTGTTTAAAAGAAGTGTTAAAACGGGAATATATCCTTCATTTGATTTCCAAAGCTTTAACTCATTGTTTATTGCGTATAGTGTATCTCCTGCTTCCGTTTGGATGACTTCTACTTTAGAGTTTTTAGGAAATACTTGATCAACGAATTTTTGGTTATATTGTTTTAAGATTTTGTCCTTTAGAGGTTTTAATTCGGATTTTCTAATAAAATGGCGATGTTTAATTTTCATTCTTCAAATTGCAATTAAAACTTTCCGAAATAAAAATCTTATAATTAAATTTAATTCAATAATAAAAATCTCCTAATAAAAAAGAAATAAAGTTTTTTAAAATAAAAATTTTTTAATTCTACTAAATTATTTTGCTTTAATAAAGAGACATATAGATTTTAATAACTAAATTTTATTATAGTATTTTCATTATATGGTAGGGGGAAAATATTGGAGTTCAAAGGGAAAAAATTTAGTATTAAGGATGATTCTTATGAAAACTACTCATTATTAATCCTTCTATTTTGGCTAAAAATTATATTAGGAATAGTAGGTGGAAATACATATTATTTTATTCAAATTGCTTTATATTCAGGGGAATTTTTTAACATAGATGCAGAGTTACGAGATTTTTTAATAGCACTTGTGATTATTGGATATTTTATTCTTATTCATTTATTTATCGTATTCATAATCTATATCATTAAATCATATTCTAACAGATTTAGTCTTCAAAATGAAACCATCTGGATTTTCACATTGAGATATTTTTTCATATATTTTAGTTTATTTTTAATAAGTGCCTCTATAACATTTTATCTTGGATTTTGAGTTTATAGCGAGGATGAGAACTTTTGGAAAAAAAGAAAAAAATAATGATATTTTGTTCATTAGTAATTTTAAGTTTTAGTTTTATCTCTTTCTATATGGTAATCCCAAGATTCATCCCATTCTTTAACCCACTAAGTGTTGATTATATTCAAGAAGGGAAATATTCTGGATGTTATTTAGTCACTTCTGTATCAGGTCCCGTAGTTATTGTTGATAAATATGGAAACTTAAAATGGCAGGGCTCTCCTGGATTCTTTATTCATGACAGTGATATGCTCCCAAATGGTAATCTAATTATTGCTGATACTTGGAATGATCTTTTATATGAAGTAGACATTGATAATCCGAAAAATATTATTTGGAGTTGGGATGCTAGAAATTCATCGGATATAAATTGGACTAAATTTGCACTTGATAGAGGATGGTCTGAATTTTCTTTCTTAGAAAATATAAATCGTTCTCTTTTAATGGGACCATTGGCCTATATTAACGATGTAGATTTTATTAATGGGTCTAAATTCGGGCGTAATTATGATTCACTTTTACTTTCATTAAGAAATTTTGATATGGTTATCGAAGTAAATTATAGTGACTCAAAAGAAATAGTGTGGTGGTACGGACAGCCAAATAATTCAACGTTACTCAATAAGCAACATGAACCAGATCGAATTGATAACGGAAATACAGTTATATGTGATTCGGAAAATAGAAGAGTTTTTGAAATTAATAGTACAACTAAAAAAATTGTATGGGAATTAAAATTAGAATTTCCTTATGGTAAATTTAGATGGGTAAGAGATTGTGATGATATCGGAAATGGTTTAAGATTAATTACAGATTCAGGTAACAATCGTTTATTAATTTATGATACCAAATCTAAAAAAATTGTAAAAGAGATAAGAAATCCCTGGTTATCAACCCCATATGAGGCAGATTTATTAGATAATGGACAAATATTAGTAGGAAATATGATGGGGGGCAATATTTTGATTATTGATTATGATTCAGAAGCAGTTATTCATGTAATAGGATTTCCCTCCTATTGGGCATTCCCATTTTTTCTAATTTGTTTTGGCATAATATATCAGAGTGTACAATTTATTAGAGCTGTAAAAAATAGTAAAAAACAAAGCTACAGAAAAATATTTGATTTTCAAGCATACAAAATTTTAATTTACCTTTTAACTAGCGTTTTGGCTTTATATTTTTTTAATACAATTATATGTTATGTATGGTTTTTCCTATTTAAAGGATAACTGAAGAATATCTTTATTATTTAAAAATATCTTATATTTCTAAAAAAATGAAAATTTTTCCTAATTTAAAAATTAATAAATACAACTTTTAAGTTAATGAGTAAAGTTAATACTTCTGCTATAGTTATTATCCCTCCAAAACAAAAATGGAAACTCATCCAAGAAATTAGACTGAAATATGATAGAAATGTCAATAGATGGATGCCTCACATAACGTTAATATATCCATTTAGACCAAAAAGCTCTTATCATAAAATTCAAGATAAATTCTCAGAAATCTGTTCACAAATCAACTCATTTAAACTCTCATTAAAAACATTTAAATTCTTTAATCATGGACATCAATATTATACAATCTATTTAGAACCTGAGCCCAGTGAATCAATTATTACCCTTCAAGCTGAAATTCTAAAACTAGTTCCTGATTGTAATGATTTGAATAAATACAAGAAAGGATTTATCCCTCATCTAAGTGTAGGGCAAATAAAAGGAAAAGAAAAGTTGTCTAAACTGATAAATGAATTACAGAACTCTTGGATAAAATTAGAATTTCTGGTAAATAATATTTGTTTTATCGCTCGTGAAAAAAGTAAAATTGCGAAATTTGAAATTGAAAAACGATTTCCGTTATCTAACTAATTATGAATAATTAAAGTTTTTATATTGCAATTTCATATTTTATATAATTAATTCTAAAATTAAAAATTTGAATTTAGTATGACTGAAGAAAAAGAAGGACTCATTTTTACTTCGAGAGACGAGCTCGTTTATAAAATAATCGTGATCGGGGATCCTGCTGTAGGAAAAACATCTCTGCTTAACAACTTTTTGAGCAAGAGATTCGAGGAAAAATATATACCGACAGTGGGCGTAAACATTTTGAAAGAACAGCTCACTGTGTTAGATAATAAGGGAAATGATGTTAAGGTTAATCTTATGTTCTGGGATATTGCCGGGCAACCACAATTTTACATGTTACATCGTCCGTATTTTAATGGAGCAGATGGAATGATACTAGTATATGACATTACACGGTCAAGTTCATTTTCTAATGTAAATAACTGGTATAATGCAGCAGTTCGATATGGTCTTAGTGGAATCCCTCGTATTTTGGTTGGTAACAAAATAGATCTAAAAGATGAGAGAAAAATTATCCATCCTATGGCTGAACATTTAAGTGAAAAACTAAGCGCTCCTTTTTTTGAAACTTCTGCGTTAACAGGACAGGGTGTCACAACTATTTTTCAAAAAATTGCAGATCTAACGTATCAGTCAAAATTGGCTGATTAAATATCTTGATTTTATCAAATTTCAAAGTCCTTAACTCTAATTTTAAATTTTTCTTAACTTAAATTCAATTAAGTCAATTTAGTTAAAAAAAAAAAAAGATTAATATTTAAATTACATTGATGCTCCACCTATTATACCTATAGCGCCAGCAGCAAAAGGAATGAAAAAACCAACCCATAGCCCCCAGCCGTGATTTATAGCATAACCAGGATAATAAGGATCAGTTTGGGTAAATGAACCAAAAAAGACGTTACTGTCCGCGGTATCAGCTACATTGTTCATACCTTCAGCAAATTCACTCACTTCACCTATAAGGTCAAAAATTAGCATCAATGGCCCTACAATCATCAAAATTCCACCAACTATTGCGAGAGGTTTTATTTCTGTAGCAGCACTTACAATACATAAAATAGCTCCGCCTAGTACCATGAGACCTCCAATCATTACTAAGATAACCATCTCAACATCTAGGTATAATCCTGGAGGAAGATCTTCAATAATAGTCCCAAATGCCGTAAGATATACTCCAAATGATAGTGAATAACCAGGAGCTGTAGCATCCATCTCCCAGTGGTACCAAGATAAAAATTCGGGTATAGCTAAACTAAGGAGAACGAACAGTATTCCAACAATAGCACCAACAATGGCAACAATCCCTCCTTTTTCCATATTTATTACCTTTTTCTTATTTATTTTTTAATTATTTTCTTATAAATTTATTAAATATTTTTATAATTCTGGATATCGATTTTTACTAAATATAAATTTAATACAATTATTAATAAAGGTTTCTCTAGAAATTTTATTTGAAACCAAAAGCATTTTAAAATTTAAGTTTTTAAGGGATTATCATGGAAGAGAAATTAATCTGTGCGTTGTTATGTGGTAAAGGGGGAACTGAGGAAATAACTAATCAAATAGTAAAAAGTTATAAAAACTGTCCATATGTTTATTTTATGGCAACAAAAGGGAGAGAAATCTATTCTGTATATTTCCTTCCTGAAAAACAAAAGTGGTGGATTGAATCTATTGAAAAAAACCCGCAAAAGACTCTTGGATTAAATAAGGCTCAACTATATTTTATAGAAAATTTACAGTATCCTAAAAGAATGAAATTACGTCTCCCAAAAAAATTGTTGGAATTAAGCCCTTGTGGAGCTAATTGTGGAATATGTCCTAGTTCTGAAAAATGTAGCTGTTGTCCTGCCACAGTTTATTATAAACTATGACTACTTCGCATAGATAGGTTTTGAATATTGGATACTAATTATTAATAAAGCTATCTAAATTGCTTAATTTCCTATAGAATAGTAATAAATTATACAACTTATGGTTGAATGTTTAAGTTATAACTTGTTTTTCCAAA
>CAYSZJ010000169.1:0-8136 GCA_964435435.1 uncultured archaeon | reverse complement strand
ATAACTGATTGCATTCCTCGAACGTGAAAATGGTGAGGTCGAGTTTTTACATTCCATATATCATCATAATTATCAAATCGCATTTGATCATCGGGATTAGGCGAATATATAACGCAATAGGAGTATTCTCCGTAATCATTGTGACGAATATATAGATAAATTTCATTATGAAAGATAACCCTTAAAACTGGGCGATCTTTATCTAGTATGATCTCTCTTATAAGAGTACTATACTTTTTTGTTATAATATTTCGAGCTAATTCAAGATTCTTACGAGAATCCATGTAAATGCATCTCTAAAAGTTTTATAGATTATTTAAAATTTCTTGATATTTAGTGTAATCTAACAATAACTGACGCAATTCCACTGCATCATCTTCTGCATTTTTATAAATTCCCGTACGTGCTTTCTCTAAAAAATCCTTAGAGGAGGATTCATTCCAACGAGCTAAAATCTCATCAATAAACTGTTTTAGAATCCGTAATTTTGAAGTAATTAAATCCTCTACCAGAGACTTATCTAATTTAATTTGAGTCATATTAATTAAATAATTAAAAGACACATACCTAAATTAATTTTATTCTTGTAAATAGCTAATAGCTATACCATTAAAACAATTATGACCTAATAAATTTATTAATCTATTCAACATTTCTAAAGAACATAATATGCTTGAAATATTACCTGAATAATATCTCTATACATATCTAAATAATACTATTCTTCGCGAAACAGCATATGCCCAATTTGTGCTTACTAAATGAAAATTTTCTCAAGAAAAGTATTCTGAAAACTTAACCTCTAAAATCTCAATCCATTTTGTAATGTAATCATAAAGATTTTTATGTAAATTATATGATATTTTATTGAAAGATTTAAGTATTTCTCTCTTTATATCTTTGAAACTCATCTTATTAATTTTTACTATTTTTTCTTGAACATTTTCATAATATAACTCTAATCTCTTCTCTAATTTTGATTTAGAGATATTTTTTGGAAATATTTTTGCTATTTTTGGATTTCTAGCCAATAACGTCTCCCCTTTGTTAAAAGAGATACTTCTCTCAATTTGTGGTATATAAACCAGATTAGTGCTCCCTCCCTTTCTTTCTATTTGAAAGGGTTCAAATAATCTTGTTCTTTGCCCAATCATGACATTTGAACATACACTATTTAAACCAAAATATTTTAGATATTTCCCAAATTCAGAATTGTTTATTAAAATTACTTTTTGATTATTTGAAGAGAAGCTATATAATAAATCGATAAGATTTGGAAAGAAATGCGATAGATCGTTTTTGTTATATTGATCTAATTCTATTACGTTTATAATGATACCAGAATTTTTTCTAAAATCTTCAAATATTCTTTCTAAATTACTTGAATTCTTTAATAAATCTTTTGGAAATCTTAAAATAACATAATCATCCAAATTTATCTTTGAATAATTTAATGTATAATTATAATATGTGTCATTTATTTGTGAGAATTCGAAATATGGAGCAATTGTAAATGATAGATTCTCAATTGGATTAAAAGATTTATCTTGATTTTTTTCATTAATAATTGACATATAATATTCTAAAGGAATATGACTATATGCTAATGTTTTTTTTTGAAATCTTATAATAATTTTATAAAGATCATTAAAATAGTCTGAGTCATTTAACAGTTCAATTTTTAATTGGTTATTTTGATCAAACAGGTCTCTGATTTCTTCAAAATATGTTAAATATTTCAAATAAAAAAGTTTAGATCCACCATATTGAAACTTATAAGATTCAGGATCAATAAAATAATTAAATTTTTTTTTTAAAATAAGATTATAACAAGTTACTTTAAAATTGTATAAATAACTTGCTGGAAAATATATGTTACTTTCTTTTTCTAAAATTGTATTAAAAAAATGTGAAAATTGTATAAAAAAACGAAAATAATAATCCATTAATTAGCACTCTTTAATTTCTTTTTTAATTAATTTCGTAAAATCCTCATTTAATATAGAAGATTTTTTAGGTTTTAATAGAATTTCAACATTATTTTTACTAATTGATAAAAGACCAATACCATATTCTTTTAATAATTTTTTTGGGACTAAATGTAAGAATGAATGCCAAATACCTAAATAACAATACTTAGCAAATAATTGATTTGTATCTAGTTGATATAAAGCATTTTTCCAATCCTTAACCTTCAATTCTATAGCATGAAGATTCTCATTTTCATCAAGAAACACAAAATCTATTTTCTTTTTAAAAAATTTTACTTCATGTTTGAAATTATACCTATTAAAATGCATTCCAATATATCTATGCATTGTTTTTTCTTTAATCATAAAAATAATCAAATTTTTTTAATTTTAAGCTTATTTAAATTATTGTATTTATTAATGATAGTTCTAGGAGTATGTTTAGCAAACTCTATCAAATTAAAAAAGTTAATTAGACCTTTAGAGCCATTTGTATTATAATCTTTTTGAATATTTGTTAATGATGCAAAAAATTCTTGATCTTTCAAAATTAAATAATCCAAGTCATAAAAAAGACAAAAAGAAATATGTAGGGCATCACCAGAATGTAATTTAAAATTTGATCCGAAATACCATGCTAGTTTTATCATATGGTCATTTAAAGGTAAAACATCACAAATGTTATATATTTTAGTAATTAATTGTGGAATTTTTTTTGTGCTTTTCCTTCTTTTTAACGTGCAGACTAATTCTAAGATAGAAAATTCTGAAATATATATAATCTGATTTTTTTTTTCAATTTCTTCAATTAGATGTAAAATTATATCTAAATCTTGGTCTCCAGTCGTATTAGTTTCTTTAAAATTTTTGACCTTTTCTTGACTTATCGCAAAAAAGCTAAATA
This sequence comes from uncultured archaeon, assembly GCA_964435435.1. Lineage (GTDB taxonomy): Archaea > Asgardarchaeota > Lokiarchaeia > Sigyniarchaeales > SOKP01 > Loki-b32. The sequence goes on along the minus strand of CAYSZJ010000169.1, from coordinate 5,262 downwards.
AAATATCAGAATCTATAAAAATCAATGATATTATTTATCACCCTTATCAGAAGACTATTATTAATTGGAAATTAAGATTAAATTGTAAATTATCTTTTAACCATACTATATTAGCACTTCCAGGATTCGTAAATTACTTTTTTAATTGAATCTCCAGAAGATTTTATATTATTATATTCTTCTTCTAATTCTCCTGATAAAAAATTTAAAATCTGAGCTCTTTTGAAAATTTTATCTTTAATTTTAGATTGCATTGCTGTATTTGGATACCAAAAATATGAATACACTATAATTTCTTCCAGTTTTTTATCTTTAAAATTATCTAATATTTTAAAAACTTCTATTTCTTTGCTTAATAAATTTTGATATATTGTTTTGGCTATTTTAAAACCATTTTCAGTTAATCTATAAACATCTAAAAATTTATTATCTCCCAATTCTACTTTATCCTTATCTATCCAAGAATTATCGATAAATACTTGAACTACATCATTAGGCTCTGGTGAAAAATCACCATAATCATAAGGAGAATAATTCACTTCGACTTCTAATTCACTATCTAATCTAATAATATCAATTAATTTTTGTAATGTAGTGCTACCTTTAATTTCTCCATTGAATTTGTAGAATAGGATAAAAATTAAATCTCCTAGATTAATTTTTTTAGTTTTCATATAACTCCACTCTATATATTATATTATTTTTCAAACAGAAAAATTTGTTGGTTTAAAATGATTTTAGATATTAAAATATATAAAGAAAAACAGACAAATAAAAAATAAATTTCCTTTAATTTATAATAATTTAATTTAACTTAAAATTAATTAATTCAAAATTGATTAATAATTTGTTAATTAGTTGAAATAATTTTTCGTGAAACGGTTATAGAATTCAAAGTTATAAGGAATCTATTTTCTTTTATATAGACATTAATATACTGAGAAAAATTTTTTTATAATACAAAGCAATTTTATATCTTTTAAGAATAACAATTGAGGGATAATAATGGAGGAATTAACTGGTGAATGGGTTATTTTAAAAGAAAGGACAAGATATAATAATCTCTAAAATTCCATCTACTAGTTACTGCTTCTACTGATGAAATAATTAAAAGAAATGTAAACCTAAGCTAAGTATCTCTTTTACACCTTATATGAATATTATAATACTTTTATGGCATGATTATATTCTCTTAAAGAATATCTATTAAGTGTCTTTCTAAATATAACCTTAATAACTTTTTAATAATTTTATTAAAAAGAAATAATTTAGTCTATATTCTTATGGACTCTGAGAAGTTATTTATTTTTAGAAAAAGAGATGTTCCAAGACAGATATATCAATTAAAAATAACTATAAAAAATATTAGTCCTCCCGTTTGGCGTCGTATATTAATTTCTAACTATTCTACTTTTTCTGATCTGCATCAAGCGATTCAAGATTGCTTTTATTGGAGTGATTATCACTTACATGAATTCTCTTATCGATATCCTGAACCTCCACATTGGCGAATTCACATGCAAGCTATGTATCCTGATGACTCTTACCCTTCCGAAGATCATTCAGATTATTATGATATCGGAGAAGATGAGCTTCGGTTATGCGATGTATTTTCTACAAAGCTAAAAAATGTTAATTATCTTTATGATTTTGGAGATTATTGGGAACATTTTATAAGATTGGAAAAAATATTTCCTGATGATAATGATTTTCGATCTTTTTTATGTGTAGGGGGAAGGCGAGCTACACCCCCAGAAGATTGTGGTGGACCATATGGTTATCAAGAGCTCCTTGAAATATTGGAAAATCCAAGTCATCCAGAGCATGAAGAAATGAAAGAATGGGTAGGAGAAGAAATTAACCCAGAAATAATTAAGAGTCAGATGACTAAAATGACTCTAAAAGAAATTGAACGAAAATATGGACCTAAATTAGAAGGTGAAATTTAGTTTTAGAATCGATTCTGATAATTTTTTGGATTAAATATATGTTTCTAATATTCTATTCAAGCTATTCTATTGCATTTTTCTTTGGTCCTTTCTTTATCTCTAAGACCAAACCATTGTTGTTTAATTTATTTGTTTTTATTAAATCTTTTAATATTTTGTAATAAAAGTTTAATCTTACTTATGTCTTCTATATGTTGGAGATGATAAAATGACAACCATTCCTGTTAAAAAAGAATTTTTAGAAGAATTAGTAGATTTAAAATTACAATTCTTATATGAAGAGATTGATAAAATATTAAATAAATGGAATTATGAAGAACCAACTAAATTCCTTCAAGATGCTAGAGATGGTACTATTGAAGAAGCTGAAGATGATGCAATTACCTTAAGGCACTTATTAGAGCAAAGAGAAGAATTATTTGCATTAAAAAAAGACTGGAACAGTAAATAAATTTATATGGTTTTTAATGTCAAGTATTAAGAAATTAAATAGAGCAAAGTCGATTCTTCAGGAATGCTTATCAATCCTTTTAAAAACTCTTAATTTTGAACCAAAATTAGCAAGAATTCATGTAATACTACGGGATAATGTTCAGCTTTTTATTAGATATAATAATTATAATGAATATAACTATAGTATTATTTTTTCAAAAATTGAATTAGATCGTTGCTGATTTGATAATTATGATGATAGATGGGACGTTTCAACAAGACCACATCATTTTCATCCTAGAAAAAAGAACATAGTTATTGCAAGCAAAATGAAAGGTAATCCAGACGATGACATACCATATTTATGTGAATTAATTAAATCTGGAAAAATATTTAAGATTGAATAATTTCTATACAATAATGTTCAAAGCTTCTGCATGAATTTTTAAATTTCAATAAGCTATTTTCTTCTTATCTAGGTCTTCATTTTTATAAGGCATATAATATATGTTATTTATCAAAATTTTGTATCAATATTTTTATTTTGATAATTAGCAACATCAATACCTAAATAAATACTATAGGTTCGATTTGAATCGAATTCTCCTCTTCTATCATCATCATTTTCTCTATCTTTAATTAAATCAATGAGAAGATGGATATTTTTAGCATCAATAATGCTTTCTTTAGGAGTTTTGCCGCCTAATAAGGGATTTTTTTGATTAATCCATCTTTTCATTAAATAATGTCTCATCATTCGTGATTCCCAAAAGAGAGACTCCTCCTCATATTCATCTGTTTGGTTATTTTCAAGTTTTTTCTCTAAGGGATAAATTTCTTTTTGATACTTAGTGGCAAATTTAATCGAATTATTATATATTTCTTGAGAGCGCTTCGCCGAGAAATCGTAAGGAGAGTCTTGTTTCTGAGTTTTCCCTAAGATATCAGTATAGGTTGGGGCTGATAATTGCAAGATAAATAACTTTAAACTTTTCTTAATTTGCTTCAGAAGCTTTTGCATGCTTTTTTTAGAATAAGTTACTAATTTTATTCTGCTCCTCTTTATTTCAACAAATCCAATACGAACTTTTGGGCCTACATTAATGCTTTCCATTGCATCAACTTTTTGCTCCATAGACCAATCGGACATGATGGATGTGGCTCCAAAGACTATTTTTTTTTGAAATAACTCTTGGATTTTATGTACAATAGCTTCTTTACTTAATTGAATTAAATTTTTAGGAGTAATATTATTATCTATAATTTCTTCATTGTTTGGACTCTCATCATAAGTAATAAAGTAATCAAATGAATATTTATTTGTTTTATCTAACTCAGGAACCTCTCTAAAATATTTTGTATCAGATCTAAGAACTTCAACAGCTTCGATTAATTTTTCAGAAGTTAATTCGCCCACACATTCAGCATAAACAAGATCCTGTCTATCGGGACTCTTGACAATTAAAGGATACTCTGGGGCAAATAAAGATAATAAATCTATAATCTTTACCAAGATGGGTGAATTCTGTTTTAAAAACGTGAAGATGGAACTATTATAAAAATAATCTCCTGAAAATGATGCGTATTTATGGGAAAAATTTCTATTCAATAGTGGAAATTTAGAATTAAGCTCTTCTAAAACATTAGGATTCTTTTCTATAACATCTCTCAACCAAAACATAAATAAAACGCGATTAAATTTTTTTTGTTGATCAGGATTCAAAATAAATACAGAAGTAGAAAACAAATTAAAACCTGCGACTCTATATAAGCGCCCAATAACGATATCCCAAATGTGTAACCTTGAACAGATCAATGGATCTTTCATTACATATTCTTTCTTAGTAAAAAGATCCTTGAGCAAAACCCAAGTATTATAAGTATTGCCTTTAGCTTTTTTTACCCTAATTACTTCATAAAATGAAAATTGACTTTTGGAATATGAATTATAACATTCTTTGGCGCGATCAGATGCTTTTCGTAAGTAAAATTGTAGGGATTTTTGAAATATCTTTTTATCATGTCCTGGTAAAGTCCAATCGATTGTTAAAGCCTCAAACCGAATCGCAGATCTGAAACTTTCATCAGATTCTTCAGGTTTTACCCATCCGTTAATGATATCGTTGATGATTTGATTAAATCTAGAAATGTTAAGATCATCACTTAAATTATCGGCAATTTCGCGTATTTCAGGAATATTATCATAATCCTCAATAATTCTTGCAAAAACTAAATCATGCATTTTCAATTTAATATTCTTTAATTTTTCCAAATATCGATTTAAATTAAATATTCGATGATCTGGCCTATAGCAACATTTACCGAAAATCTTTCCACTTCCACAACCACATTCTTCCCGATATTTACTAAATTTATATTGTTCTAGATTAACTTTATTCTCATTTTTAGTATCTTTAATCAGAGGGTATCGTGTAAATTTATTTCCTTTCTGTCGCATAGTAATATTCAACAGCAAAATACATTTATTAATAATCATTGTTTAGAATCAAAAAAAGTCAATTGTTACGCACTTAATAAATATTTCATTAAAAAGAAACAAAGGGTTATTTAGAATGGAAAAAAAAAGACAGCTGGGTGAAAAAACAAAAATTGGGAAGAATGATTCTCCTTAAATTTTGTTTTCAGATATTCATATGTTAATAATATAGATCGAATAAAATAGAAATTTTTTACTCTTATGCCCCCGAAAGAAATTAATCCATCATATAACGAGTCTATTGAGAAAGGTTCTCTATCAAGTGAGTTTGATGGATGTGAATCTCTTATCCAGAAAATGAAGCAGTAATGCTCCAATTTCAATATTAAGTTCTCTACAAGCCTTAATAAAAGGTGCAATACTCAGTTACTGGAAATAAGAATA
>CAYSZJ010000168.1:0-8149 GCA_964435435.1 uncultured archaeon | reverse complement strand
ATTCCTTCAAAATGGTCCATTTGGTATTTAATACCGATTTGATATTAAATATTACCTATGAGAATTGCATCAATGTCTTTAGGTTCTATTTGTGCGTCATCCAATGCCATTTTGACGGCTTCATATATCATTTCGGGGATATTTACATCTCTCCGTTTGCTGCGGAATTTCGTCTGACCAATACCTACAACAGCTACATCATGTTTCGGCGTTTTTTTACTCCCTCCTTACTTTTATTAGCAAATTTTTTTTTATTTTCATATTTTCTTATTAATTCTATCTTATATATAATACTTACCTATAAAGAATGAAGATACATGTACTCGATACTTCTGTAGATTCTATATATATTTGAACTAAGGTTATAGAAAAATTTTTTTCCAATAAAATGCTATATATGGTTTAGGGAATTTTAGAAAGCCTTCAAAGAAGAACTGAATTTTCATATAACTAAATTTTAGGTATAATTCTTAGGATTCAGTTATAGTTTTGCTTATAAATTATACAAACTTGAGGATGATTGGTTTTTATTCCAACTCCTCTAACTTTAAACTTACAAAATATCTAAGGTTATTTTTTTTTTTTTATCGTTCCATAAGTTTCTTTCTTTTACGTGGCATACTATCCTCATAGCTGTCTATCATAGCATTAAATAATCTTGGACCTAAGGATAAACCCCAAGCTGAGCCTAAACGTGATTCCCGATATTGAATCTCATTAGGTACATTGAATAACTCTTTAATATCTTCTAAAAAATTTCTACTTCCAGACCATAATCTTGATGAACCTGCTTCTCCATCACCATCGAAGCATCCTAATAGAAAGGGTAAATAATCTCTCTTAGATTCAAATTCTGGAAGCCTGAGTTTTTTTGATTTATTTGTTAAAACACCATTACTTATCAAATCTTCTGCCATTTGTTGGTTTGCAAAATAAATTCTATAATAACTAACAAGTCTTAATTTACCATCTATCTCTTGTAGTTCTTCATACTTGTGTTTACGTTCTGGGTTTAGACCTAGCGTAAATATATATCTGTCAATAAATTCCTCATCAGAAATCTTAACTTTTAAACCAATTCTATAATACTCTCGATATTCATCTTTTTCTTTATTTACAAATCCATCGGAATACATTACTCCAAGCCAATATATTTGTTCATCAGTAAGGATATTTTTAAAAAAATCTGCTTTTAGATTAGGATGATATAATTTTGATCTTGCTTTTGATCTTATGTATTTATGATTGGATAAATATATTTCATAATCATCTAACATTTTGCTAAGATTATAGTTAATCTCTCCTGTTTCACAACAGAAATAATCTATAACTATTTCTTTAATTTTATTAAACGTGTCTTGGGTAATATAACCTAATTTACCACCCCTAATTTTATAATACTTTTTGGTAACGTAATTTTTATCCCTTCTAAGGAATATCGATAACATTTCATCTGTAAATTGTGTAAGATGTAAGTTTTCTAACTCAGTTCTTATAGCTTCTAATAGAATATATGAAGGATTGTTATATAACGATTCATGATCAATCCTAGGTCTTCCAGCACACATTCTGTTATAGAACAAATTGATTTAATTTTAAAGTAAAACTGGTTTAGTTTTATCTAATATCTTGTTTAATATTCATAAATATATTTAAATCCCCACATAAGGTTTTTCAATTTTTTTCTTTAAATGTAAACGATTGCTTCGGAGAGATTGCATATTAATATGTTTTACCCTAAGCTCCATATCAAGGACTAATGTAACTAATTGAAATTTAGTATAAATAAAGGAAAAGAAAGAAATTTTTCTGAAATTAAATATTAATAAGAAATTATTAACGCGTATTGATAATTTTTAGAGGAGTTAATCCATTCCAAACGATTTTATAACCAATTAAATCTAAAGCTTTATCCGTTAATTCATATTTATCAAGTATATCTTTTACTTCAGAAAACTTTCTTTTATTTCCTATCTCTTCTTTTAGTTTTATTAGAAATTCTTCAGAAACAAGTTTTTTTCCTATAATAGAATAATTAGGGATATTAATCTTTTCTAATGCTTGGGGGCTAATCCCTAATTCTTTTGCTTTAGAATTCAATTCAACTATTTTCTCTTCAATTTTTATAGTTTGAGAGTTATCAATTTCTTTTTTAATCTTCTTTGTTTCCTCTCTCTTTAATATATTTAAAATTGGTTTAAGAGGTATTCTCTTCTTATACATTATGACATCTCCTGGGAAATCATCATTAGAGCATTTAAGAAATTGATTAAGTGCAACTATAATCTTAGTTTTAGTCTGATTAAACTTCGAAATCTTTTTTCTTATGTATTCTGGGGTCCAAAATCCTACTATTTCCATATATAATTTTAAGTCATTTTTATAAAATCCAAAATCGGGGATAATCACATAATTTCCTGCTTTAATAAATGTAGGTTCTCTTTCAATTTTCCAATCTGGAGCAAATAATTTGAAATCTTTAAAAAACTGCTCTTCTACATTACTATCAAATTCAATCATATGATTCTCATAAGATGGAAATAAAACCTTATCATAGGAATTTAGTTTTAACGTAAAAATTCTAAGATTATTATTTCTTTCCATTCCAATTTTTGCTTCTATTGACCATTTCTCTGATGTAATGATATTAGGTATGAGTTTAGCAAGCGAAACCCCATATTTTTTGGTATTTTTTAGAAGAGAGGTAGCACCAGTCACTCGTATTTTATTACCATCAGTCTCATACATTAACCCTAGATAATTGATCATTCTAAATATTTGCTGATAATTTCCCCCAACTGTGAACGTCATTTCTAAAGCATTAAATAAAAGTGTCTGTGTAATGGATAAATTATAATTTTTAATGAGTTCTTCTGCTGTTAGATTATTTATGTTTTTTAATATTTGCTCTTTATGTAAATCTGCAAACATTGCGCTCTCTATTTCAGTTTTTGAAACTCCAAAATCATTTGCTATACCAGCTATTATTGATTCTCTTTCACTTTTATCTATAACAAATCCTTTCTCAAATAAGGATCTTCTTACTTTTATAATATTCAATTCAGTATTTGAAACAAACTCACACCTTCTTTGTAATAATTCTACTAAACTACGTATAATCTTATAATCTGTTCGTCCAGCTTCGAGCATCTTTAATTTTTGGTGTAAATCTTTATATTTTTTACCCACGCTTTTTTTAAATGCTGAGAGGATTTTCTCTACTAACTCTGAATTATAAAGATACTTAGGTTTAATATTATCCTTTAAACAATCAAATAAAAGCAAATTTTTAGCAAACATTTAATTTTTCCTCCTATAAGACGTTTTTACTTCAATTGTATTTTTTGTCACTATTTCGTATAGAATCACCGTTTTATTTTTGGCGGGTCTTAATAATCGTCCTAATCTTTGTATGTATTCCCGGGAACTTCCAGTGCCACTTAAGATAATTCCTATATTCGCTTCTGGAACATCAATCCCTTCATCTAAGACCTGGGATGAGACGATTGTGCAATAAATTCCTTTCTTGAATTTCTCTAAGATCTCCTTTCTTTCCTCCTTTTTCGTTTTATGAGTTATACAGGGAATTAAAAACCGTTTAGAAATATTGTAAACCATATCATTATACTTTGTAAAGATTATAGTCCGATTTTTCTTGTCCAATAAATTAGCTAGTTCATTTAATTTATTTTTTGAATTAAAGGCCAATTTTTCGGCTCTATTTCTAGCTAAAAGTGCCTTTCTAGCTTCAAGATCCCTTCCAGAGCGTATTATGATTTTTTGGAAATCTATTGGACCCCTTATCCTAATATTTCGAGAAAATAAATAATTTTTAAATATAGAGATTGCGTCCTCATATTCCTTTTGCTCATCTTCTGTAAATTCAACGCTTATCTTTTTAGTTTCAAAATCTGAAAGATAGCTTCCTGCTAGTGGTTCTGGGGATACCTCATAAATCTTTCCACCAATGAGATGCTGTAATTCTTCGTGTAAATCATCGCTTCTTTCATAAGTTGCCGTGAGTCCCAATCTATATGGGGATGCAAACATTTCAGCAATATGTCTAAAATTTTCTGAAGGAAGATGATGCACCTCATCAAAAATAAGGAGTTTAAACTTATTACCTAAATACGCAGCATTAATATATGCTGAATTATAAGTGGAAACAGTTATTGGCTTGAGAGCCTTTTTAATTCCCGTAAATTCACCAATTTCAATGGAGAAGGCTTTTTTAAGCTCACTTTTCCATTGATTAACTAAATCTAAAGTTGGGACAACTATAAAAGTAGAAAAATTCACCTTTTCAATGATTTTCATTGCCAAAATAGTCTTTCCAGCCCCTGTTGGCATTACTACGGCACCCTTCTTAGCCAGTAGCCATTCTTTGAGAGCATCCTTTTGGTATTTTCTTAGCTTTATGGTTGATGAAAAGAACGGACAGGCAATTAAATCTAAAACTTCATCATCATAGACGGTATTAGAATTTTCAAGAAGCTCTATGATCTCTCGATAATAAAGGGCTTCAGCTCTGTATTTATTTACTCTTTTATCCCATTTCACATAAGGTGCATCTAACTTTCCCTCAATGGTAATCGTCCCTTTATTAAATAGCAATCTCATTTAAAGTTCATTCTATAATCAATTGATATTTATTCCTTAAAAAAAATGTATTGGTGAATATTTTTAAAATAAAAAACTGATAAGAATTTTTGAATTAATATAGAAATTTAACCTTCTTTATCGTTTCTCTCAGAGATCTCAATCTATCATTAGAAAAATAACTTAATTCATTAGATAAAAAACCTAAAAAAGTATTGAGACTTCGCTGTACTCTCTGCATTGCGGTTTTTGATTGTACGAGCTTTTTGTCGATAATATGTTTTTTTAAAAAGATTTTAAGTATCTCATCATTTATTTCTGTCCTAAAGTCATTTGATTGTGTATCCAGATTAAAAAAAATGAATTTTAAGAACTCTAAATTATCACCAATTTTATCTTCAATCGTCTTTTCGCTTAAAGCTTTTTCTCTTAAATAAATCTCAAATAGTCCTAAAATCGGAATAAAATCTTGTTCGAATTTAGATCGTTTAAAATTTACTTCATTTTCATATTTCTCTTCATTGAACTCATTCCATTCTGAACAGGATTCTTTAAAATCAGGAAATATATCAGTACTGTAAATTACACACATATGGGAACAATTAAAGCAATCGGTAAATAATTCATTCAAAGTTGTTTGAATTGTATCATAGAAATCGTATGACGGTATTAAAGCTTTTATCAAAATGAAATAAGGTTCTTTTATTAAACTTTTTAAAGAATCCTCAATCCATTTCTTAGAGATTACTAAATCCAATGATCTTGTTTTTTTCGAGTTATTTATTTTTAAATTCCACTTTAATATTTTGTCGGTAATTTCCTGGCTGATTTTAAAACAGAACTTTAAAAATTCTTCATTTAAGAAAAAACATTCTGATGTTGGTGATAAATCTTCAACTAATTCAACTAAATTTGTTGCCAAATCTGTTGCATATTCATAAATAAAATGATTCTTCTTGGTATGGTCTATTTTCTCGGGAAAAAAATAAAGGGGTTCCCCAATTATCTCATTAAATTCATTGTTAAAATCATATTTTTGGATTGAATTATTGTAATACATTAGAAAGTTTAGTATGTTGTTAGAATTCTTAATTACTGATTTCTCTATTTCTAAAAATTCATTTTTCTCTAATTTCAAGTCGATTAGATTATCTTTTGCTTCAATTCTTTCTCTTATCCAAAATCGATCTAAAAAGTTAACCAATCTTTCGGGTTCCAGCAATCCTGCTATTTTAAGATAGATTTTAAAAGGTTTTAACAGTTGATAAGCAGAAAATGCTAATTGAATGTTAAAAATAAAATCAAAGGGAAAAAATTTGATTAAAAGATTACTTAATATGAAGGAACTATAGAAATACCCTCCAATTTGGAGTGTATAAGAGAGATATGAATATGCATGAAATCTATATGGATTTATTTTTATACTTTTTAGGTAGCATTTAATCGCACCGTGAAATTGGTGTAATTCACTGAGAATTTCTCCTTTTAATATCAGTCCGGGTGCGAAATTAGGATGTTTTTTTAATACTCTATTAATCAATACTAAAGCTTTTTTATTTTTTCCCTTAATATGTAATTCTTTTGCTTCAAAAAATAGAAGCATATTATCTTTAGCTAATGAATTGTAAGTAAAATCTTCTGAGAAAGCAGATAAGAACTCTTTTTTCATACTAGGGGATTGATATATTTCATCTAATTGATGGATAAGTTCATATATTTTCAAATCAATATTTTTCGGTAAATTATAACCCACGGTTCCTCGGTTATCAAAAATCGGAGAATTATGACTTAAAGGTTTTATTTCATCAATTATTTTTTCAACATTAAATATATCAAAATTATCTGGGATCGGTTCATGAAATAAATCCACGTGACTAAGAGATTCTATGTAATTTGCAGATTTTTCGAAAAGTTCATTAACAGCGGGGGATTCTATTTCAAGTTCTTTGAGGACATCTAAAATTGATTTTTCTAATTTATATCCCGCGAAGTAGAAACTCTGATATAACAATAATAACCTAAAAAGTGTTCTCTCTTTTTTAGCCTTGAATCTTAGATAATCTATTGTTTTTGAAGGGAGCGTATTTAATTTTAAAAAATTATCAAGTATATATAACACTTTTATGAATGAGTTCTCATCTTCGATTTCCTCAAATAATTTGAATATAGCTTTTACAATTAATTTTTCTGGATAATTTTCCATTTTTTTCAAGAAGGAGTCAATAATTTTGTTATCCAATTTCTCTACATTGGCTTTTTTTGAGAAATCAAAGATTTCTTTTCCAATTTGATTTAAAATTTTATGAATTTGAGAGGATATTCTTACTTCCATCCCTTTTTTTAATTCAGATTTCCCATGAAGTTCTGATAATATATTTATGGTTAAATTATTTTTTAATACTTTTTTGAGGGTAAGGAAATTAATAAAGTGATTAATTAATGATTGGACTCTTATTATCTTCTCTTGCGAATAATTGGAATATCTTTCTAATAATTGCTTATTAAAAAAAAAATTGATGAAATTAGAATCTAAACCAGAAGTATTCAAATTATTGGAAAATTTTTTATATTCTTCTAAGAAATATGAAAGAAAATTATAAGTCTCTTTTTCATTAATCATTATTTTGCTCTGTGAATGTATTTTTGTCATAAATTCGGGGATTAAAGTTCTACATTGATAAATGAATTTATCAACATCTTCAATTCTATTGCTCATAATCTAAATGATATATTACTCTATTATAGAATTTGCTAATAAGCACTTAATAAAATAATAATTATGAAAAATAAACAACTTCGAAGTTGCATTTTTGAAGAAATACCAACAGACTTAAGACTTATGATTGAAAATTTTTATTTTTTCAATTAAGTTTGAAATATTCTATGAGGATTATGAAATTATATCAGTTCAGGAAGATATCATGATTTTCAAGCCGTTTCATTGCAATATTGTTCATTTTAATATCATGATATTTAAACAATTGTTCTCGAATGTCAGGATAATCGAATAAAACATTTTTAAAAAAATAACAAATATTAATTATTACCAATGAGAATTGCATCTATATCTTGAGGTAAAAGTGGGGCATCATCAAGTACCATTTTTACAGCTTCATAAATCATCTCAGGGATATTAACATCTCGTCTCCTTACACCTCAAAAATTAATACACAATTTCCTTGAGAGCAAATTCCATTCATTCCATTTGCTAAACCAATTTTAGCGTTTGGAATCTGTCGTTTATCTGCTTTTCCCATTAATTGTAAAGCAACTTCCGCCACACGAATAAGACCATTAGCCATAGTAGGGTTACTTGACAATACTCCTCCTGAAGGGTTGACGGGAATTGCCCCATTCATTTCGGTTTGACGAGTATCAATAAATCTTCCTCCTTCACCCTTTCCACAGAATCTTAAAGCTTCATAACTCATTAATTCGTGTACTGAGAAAGCATCATATACTTCTGCTACATCTATCTCATTAATAGGATCAGATATATTTGCCATTTTATAAGCTGCTCTTGCAGCACCTTCTAATCCCACCAGATCTG
>CAYSZJ010000167.1:0-8233 GCA_964435435.1 uncultured archaeon | reverse complement strand
TCATATTATACTTTATGAAGAAAATTATATAAGTTTACCCAGCAGTACTCGCAGGGATCAATAGAATATCGTCGCCATCACTTACATTATAGTCTCTTAATTGACTTCCTTCATCCATAGTAACTCCCCCAGACGATATGTGAAAGTCATTCGGATTAAGCCCAAACAAATTTCCTAATGTCTGTTTGATATCACTTACATGATTAGAGTCATTAACCGTTAACTTTTCCTTCTTTTCACCAGGACCAATAGTTGACATGAAATATAAAGTTAATTTCTTTCCTGCTGAAGGGACTTTAGTTGCTGGAGTTTTTGATCTTACTGGTTCTTCATCAACTAAATTTTCATCAAACTCGTCTTCAAAACTCATTCATTTCACTTCCTTTTTTTTTTAATTTTTTTTATTTTTAATTTTTTTTGACTTAATAAAAACGCATTAAAAAGATATTATAAAACCCTTTGGAATGATTTTGAAGTTTTTTAGGGTTTTATCAAAAATAAAAAGCTATATATTAGGATTCCAGAGAAATTATATTATAAATTGAATGAATGTCTATTAAAATATATAAGGTACAAAATATTGTCTTAGAGAGAGCAGATAATAGTAAAAACCACAATTTTTAACGTAATAAAAATATGGGCTTATGAATTCTTCGAATAATTCAGAATCAGTTGTTCTTGAACTAGTAAAAGAATATTTAACAAAAAAATCTTTCTTTTCAATCAAAGAAATTATAGATTTCGTAGATCATAGAGTACGGTTAACTCCTAATATAAATAGAAATAAAATTGAAATTATTGTAAAATCATTGATAAAAAAGAGAATAATTATTCCTGGAACTAAATTAATGAAAAATAATATTATAGAACAACCAAAAAGGAATGAAATCTTTAATTATATAAAAAAGAATCCTTCAAATATCAATGAAATAATGAATACTCTAAATATCGGAAGTAATCAAGCTTTATGGCATTTATCATGTTTAGAAAAATTCCAATTTGTTAGATCAAAAAAAATCAACAATCACAGAATTTTCTTCAAATTTGATTCAAATCCAGAACTAGACGAACTATATTATTATTTAAAAAAAAAAATCGTCCAAAAAATAATTCTTTTTATGAAGAAAGAAAAAAAACCATTAAAAATTACAGAGATAGCAACTAGCTTAAAAAAAAATCACAATACTATTAAAAAATATCTCAATATTTTAAAAAATTTAAAACTAATAAAAATTGAAAAAGTTAAAAATAGAACTTTATTCAAATTAGAATCAGAGGAGTATTCTAAGATTAGAAAATCAATTCAAGGTATGTGAATATGAAAACTTCAAATTTGTTCCAATTGAATTTATATTTTCAATTATATATTTAGAATTTAGAAAAAAATTTAACTAAAAAAAAAATCATGAGGAAAAAATATAAGGTATTAAGTTTAATAACTCTTTACGCTATTTTTGGGTTAATATATATTGTTTTTTTCCTATTACAACTAGAAAGTACTCCTTTATTTCTCTTTCTAACTATTGGAAGTGTTGCAGTATTATCTACTAGTACTATCTATACAGTCATACAGTCTCAAAGTAGTCAGGATAAGAGAATAAAAGAAAAAAAATATTTCACACAACCAAAGTCGATTCAAAAGAAAACTACAGATATTTTCGAAGATTATTTTGATGCCATGCCTTCAATAGAAGAATATACTGAATCAAATGATTCTTATAAAGATATGGAAGTAATTGATAAATTTGTTTTTTCAGTATTTATTCAGGAAGAATTAGATAAAATAAACCTTTTAGATTTATCAAAAATAGACAAGATAATGTTTATCAGGGAAATGTTATATTTTGATGCAGATGAGAGAAGAAATTTAATCGAAAACATGTTAAAAAACAAGGGGACTAGTAATGAGGAGATAAAATATTCACCGCCAATGAATCTTATTGAAATGGGAGACCAGATCCGTGTGTATATAAGATCACTAGTCGAACCAGGTGAAAAAACTAAAATAATTATTCTCAATACCACAGAATTAATAGGTGTAGTGAAAGAAAAAATTAGTATATTATTTGATTACAATTTAGAAGATTTTCTGTTATCCTCGGGGGGGGTATTATTACAAGAAGACTCACTATTAAATGCCTATGATATTGATGATGATGATGAAATTGCTCTGATTCCATCAAGAAAGAAAAGAAAATAAAAAAAAGAGCTTGTTTTAAAACGCTTTATTTTTTCCAATAGAATTAACCAGCAGTACTAGCTGGAATTAGAAGTATATCATCTCCATCAGACACATTATAATCGCTTAATAGTGAACTCTCATCCATAGTAACCCCACCTGATGATAAATGGAAATCAGAAGGATCTAAAGCAAATAAATTTGCTACAGTTTCTTTAATATCTCCAATTCTATTTCCTGTATTTATGAGTAATTTTTGTTTTTTCTCACCCGGACCAATAGTAGACATAAAGTACACTGAGATTTTTTGTCCTCCGGGGAAAGCTCTAATTGTAGGAGTTTTAGATGTTACATCCTCATCAGGACTTTCTACAGAAGGCTCTTCTAATTCTTCCTCTAAATCTTCTTCTAAATCTTCATCAAACTCCTCATCAAATTCTTCATCAAAGCCCATAAAATAAACACCACAGTTTTCGAATTACTAATTTTATAGAGAATATTTATATTTTATTCGTTATTTCTGTGTAAAAATAATGAAAATTATAATATAAATAGATTCTGTAAAGAGTAAAAAATAAATATTATAATTTCAAATTAGAAACACTTTAGAGTTAATAATTATATATTTTAATTAAACAATTAAGTGAATTGTAGATATAACATGAATGAAATTCGAGAAAAAACACTAGAAATTCGAGAAAAAACGCCAGAAGAAGAATTAGAAATCACTCCAGATAAAAAACTCTTAAAAAAAATAAAAAAAGAAAGAATCAAATTAGATAAAGAAAAGACTGAATGGGAAAAAGTTATTAATCAAATTGAAAATTACAAAGAAAATATTGAAGATCTTGAAAAAAAAAGAAAAGAAAAGGAACTTAAAATTAAAAGTCTTCTTGAACAACGAGATAACTTACTAGATGAGTTAGAAAGAACGAAGAATCAAATAGAACAACAAAATAGTGATTTAGCTGCTAAGGAACGACAATTTAAAGAAAAATTAAGAAGAAAGAATATAGAATTAGATCGAAAGAATGCTGAATTAGAAAGTTTTCAAGAAAAATTAGATAAATTAAGTGAGGAAATCGGAAATCAAAAGAAGAAATTAGAATGGGAAAAATCAAGGACAGAAAAACGTATAAATGAAATTAAAACTAAAATTCCTGGGATGGAAAGAAGAGAAAGTGCTTTAGATAGAACTATTAATGATTTAGAAAATAAGTTAATGGATTTAAGAAATGAAATTAAAGATTTAATTAAAGAAAGGGATAACTTAAATAGGGAAATTAATAACCTAAAGAGAGAGATTACAGATGAAAAAAATCGAATTTCTGATGAAAAGAGAAAATTAAAAGAAGCAAGAGAAAAAACACGTTATAAAAAACAAGACTTAGATCTAAAAACTCGCGAAATTGATAAGAAAAAAGCAGATCTAAAAAAGTATAAAGATAAAGTAGAAAGCGACGTAAGTAATTTGGAAAAAAGAAGACGAAAACAAGAAGCAAGATTAAAAGAAATAGAAAGAAAAGTCACTGCTGCCGAAAATAAATATAACTCCTTAACTCGCAAAATTCCAAACTTAGAGGAAAAATTTAAAAAATTAAATAATGAATATAGACAGTTAGAAAAGAAAAAAACTAACTTAGAAAGAGAAAAAAACCTTATTAAACGTGAGAGAGAAAAATTGGAAAAGGATAAACAAAGATTTCTAAATGAAAAAAGAAAATTTGAAAGAGAACTAAGAAAGATTAAAACGAAGACTCCCTCACAAATTAAAACTAAAACTCCTTCCAAATATTAATTTTCAATATTATGAGCGTTTTGAACATCCCTGAGGGAATTGAAGGAGATTATATTGAAACAAAAAAAGATAACCTCTTTTTTGATGTTAAAGGGATACACCATCCAAATGAAAGAAAAATCTGCTTTTTAAGATTTTATCCTCATCCTGATGGCGATAGAATTAAAGATGGAATATTTTTTAAAAAAGTATATGATCTTAGTGAGAGATTCTCTATTTTAAGAGAAAGATTTCCTAAATACTTATATTCCTCCAAAGATTTAGATATGGAATTACAAACAGTTAGAAATGAAGATATTAAAAAAATTTATACCCCTAGAGAATACTTCAATGGTCTAAATGAAAAGACTAATCTAACACAAATAGAGAATTGTTCCAAAAGATTATGTGATTTATTTATCAGCAAAGGAGATATTCATGAAAATTCAATAGGTATTTCTGGTTCTTTAATGGTAGGTTTAGACAAAGATGATTCAGATATTGATATCATAATATGTGGTACTGAAACTAGTCTAAAATTCCAAGAAAATTTGATCAAAATTTTTAAAGAATCTAGTAAATGTAGGAGGTATAATTCTAAGGAGTATGAATCTCATTATAACTGGAGATTTGGAGGGTCAGATATTACTTTTAAGGATTATATTAGAAGTGAACAAAGGAAGCTACATCAAGGTAAATTTGATGGAAATAAATTTTTTATAAGATATATAAAAAGCCCTAATGACTGGCAAGGAACATATTATGATTACAAATTTAAAAATTGTGGAAGAATTAAACTCAAAGCTTTAATCCTTGATTCCAAAGATTCCATATTTACTCCTTGTTCTTATAAAATTAATACTTTAAAAATCTTAGGAAAAAATTTACTTTTAAATGAAATTAATTTCAAAGATATTCTGGAAGTAAATTCCTTTAGAGCACGTTTTTGTGAGCATGCTAAGGAAGGAGAAACAGTTTTTGTTGAAGGAAAATTAGAAAAAGTAAATTACAAAAATGAATTAGAATATTACCGTGTGTTATTAACTGATCAAACGAAAGATAAAATGATTATAGTAAATTAATTCAAATAATTAACACATTATTAAAATCTTTTTATTCAATTAAGGTTTTTAATAACTGATGGATGTTTTCAACGCTGATTTACATATTCATTCTCCACATTCTATTGGAGTGTCGAAATCATTAAGTTTAGATACGATGATTGAAACTTGTAAGAAAAAAGGATTAAACATCTTAGCTACAGGTGATGTTCTACAACCAGATTGGCTAAAATACCTTGAAAACAAACTCAAAAAAGAAAAAGATGGATCTTATATTTATAAGGATGTTTATTTTATCCTCCAAACTGAGATAGAAGATAATGAAAGCGTGCATGAAGTTGTTTTCTTCGAGAATTTTGAAATAGTCAGAGAAATCCAAAAAAAATTAGAGCCTTATTCTAAAAATATTTTAAATGAATGGGGAGGGCGTCCAAGAGTAAATTTATCCCCTCCTGAATTAGTTGATATAATTACAGATGCTGGTGCTTTAATTGGACCTGCTCATGTTTTTACTCCTTTTAAAGCTATATTTAGACAGAATAAATTCAAAACACTTGAAGGATGTTATGCTGATGCCGTTAATAAGATAAATTTCATTGAATTAGGGCTTTCTGCTAATACTAATTTAGCAGATAGACTAGAATGTTTGAAAAATGTATCTTTTTTAAGTAATAGTGATGCACATTCACAAGACCCTCGTTCTTTAGGTAGAGAATATAATAGATTAGATATTGATAATCCATCTTATGAAGAAATTATGTTAGCAATAAAAAGAAAAGAGAGTAGAAAAATAATACTAAATGTAGGTCTTCATCCTAAGCTAGGTAAATATTATAATATGTTTTGTAATAAATGTAGGAGAAGAATATTATTTAGAAAAGCGAAGAAAAAAGTAAATGCAATCTTTAATCAATATACGATAACAGATAATTTTGTGATATACTATGCGAATGATCCCAACTCTTCTAGATTGGACTATTTAGAACAAGTTTCTAAAAATAAGATGAATTGTCCAGCCTGTAAAGAAGTAAAAAATAAAAATTTCAAAATTAAATTAGGAGTAAGCGAACGTATTGAAATAATTTCGCAACATGAGAAGCCAAAGCATCCAGATCATAGGCCACCTTATATAAATGCCGTGCCGTTAATAGATATAATCCGTTCAGTGAAAGGAATAAAAAGTAAAACAAGTAAATCCGTCCTAAATGAATATGGAAAGATAATTAAAGAACTTGGGACTGAATTTGAAATATTATTTGATAATCCGATTAAAAAAATTCAAGATTTCAATCCAGATATAGCATCAATCATAAAAGCAGTTAGAAATAACGAAATCAAGTATACTCCCGGAGGAGGAGGTACGTATGGTCAAATAGTTCTTGATATATAAATAAAGAATCCTTTATTGAAGGTTTAGGAACTTAACTACAAATAAGAATTTCTATATTGAGCTTATTCGAATTTTATAATTCTTAAACATTAAACTCTAAATCTAACTTTAAAAGGTCACCACATTTGTTACAGGTGAGCCACTCGAACACTTTTACAGCTACCGTAAGTAATTCCAGATCTTTCCTATGAAATTGATTTCTGAACTTTTTCTTGTAACCGCAATTTGGACAACTGATAATAGCTCTGACTTTAATCATGTCACTACTTTCTGACGTGCTTACAGAGTTTTTACTGCTATTTTGAGTATTATCGATTTCCATATAATATAACCCCAAGTATGATGATCATGGAAATTTAGGTATATAAACTTTTTTTTCCAATGACTTGTCCTTTATTTCAGACGAAAAAATTGATATATTAATAAAATTTCATACAAGAATTACATTACCACATTCCATCATTCAAAAATTATAAGATATTTTATTTTAATCAAAGATTTATAATAATTCGAGAATATCTTATTATATTATTAAGAAGCACTCATTTAATTAGAGAAGATATTACACCCATATTACTTTCATATATTATTCTGATATCGTTCTCGTATTATAAAAACCTTATTTTTTTAATAATGTCTCATGAGTGTTGATGAACTATTTGATTTAGCAAAATTAGCTAAAAATCGATCATCAGTGAGGGAAAGATTCAATGAAATAGCTAACGCTAATCGAAATCCTAATTCAAACCCAAAATGCGATGATGATGGCTATTTAGCAGATTTATTAAAAGCTTTGAAAATTAAATCATTGGTTGTTGGAGTTGGAGGTGCTGGTAATAATACCATATCAAGATTAGAGGATATGGGTATTAACAATGCTGAAACTGTAAATGTAAATACTGATGCCCATGATTTATACTATTCGAATGCAAAACATAAAATCTTAATTGGAAAAGAAAGATGTAATGGATTAGGCTCAGGAAATGACCCTAGTGTAGGTGCTGAAGCTGCTTTAGAAGATAAAGAAAGATTGACAGAAATTTTAAGTGCTGATATAATCTTTTTAACATGTGGTTTAGGTGGAGGTACTGGGACTGGAGCAGCTCCAATTATCGCTGAGGAGGCAAAAAAAAATAATGCTATCGTTGTTACTTTTTGTTCCCTTCCTTTTAAATCGGAAGGTACTCAACGAGCTGTAAGAGCAAAAAAAGGTCTTAGAAATCTCGCTATTAATTCTGATTTTCTCATACCCATTCCCAATGACAATCTTTTGGAAATTGTCGGTAAAATTCCAATGATAACAGGATTTAAAATAATGGATGAAGTTTTAATTAGAAATATTGGAGAAGTAGTCAATTTAATTAATAATTGTGGTTTAATTAACATTGATTTTGCTGATGTGAAAAGAATATTTGTAAAGCGAGAAAAATATCCAACAGGTCTAGTTGGCATTGCAGAATCAATAGGAGATGATTCAGATTTAGTAGAAAAATCAAAGTTAGCATTGAATAATCCGCTTTTAAAACCTGATACAAGTCAAGTTCAGAGATGCATTGTGTCAGTTACAGGTGATCATACTTTACCTTTATCTAAAGTAGATAAAATAATTTCTACTATTACAAATGGAATACCTGAAGATGCTCAATTAAAATTTGGAGTTCAGAACAAACCAGATATGGGATCCAAGGTAAAAATTATGGTATTAGCGAATGGTCCTGTATCTCCTTATGTACAAGCTGCTGTAGATTCAGATATTAATTTTTCATAATCAAATATAGTTGGGTTTTAAAGCGAAAAATTAGTATCTTTTTTACTAAATTTCAAAG